>JAHEBE010000143.1 GCA_024642365.1 Algoriphagus sp. | reverse complement strand
TGATTCAACTGATTAAGGATGATACCAAAGATCTATATCTGTGGATTACTACAACAGATGGCTTGTATAATGACATGATTCATTGGCCAGCTTCTAATTTACCTCATTTCGCCACGATGTATGAGGCAAGAGTTGCACAAAGTGAAGTTGAAATTATCCTAGCTCCAGACCAGATCAAAGCTTTCTTTGGGGAATATTTCAGTCTTCCATATGTACCTCAAGAAAGAAGAGCTGCAGTTGCACATGTTCAGTTTTTTAGGATTTTCGGATCCTATCAAAAGAACAGTTGTGTGTTTCTGATGAAATACTCTCCCGGGGCTTTTTCAGCCTATGAAAAAGATATCATTTCACGATTTGCTAAAGTTTTCGAACAAACCTATACCCGATTCCTAGATCTCCAAAAAGCAGAAACACAAGCAAGAGAAGCTGAAATACAATTGGCTCTTGAAAGAGTTAGAGCACGAACAATGGCTATGCATCATAGCAGTGAACTGGGTGAAACATCCTATCTCCTATTCGAGCAGCTTAAAGCGCTCGGTAAAACCAGTGACCAGACTTCAATAGCGATCTACAGCAAAGATGGTCAATACATGGATGTTTACATTACACTTGCCAGTTCGCAATGGAAGAAACCAGTCAGGGTTAAAGTTGACAATTCGGAAGTACTTGAAGAGGTCCAGCATGCATGGAAAAAGAAGGATAAGTCGATTATAATTGATCTGTCTGGCCAAAAACTCAAGGAATTCAACAAACTCAGAAGTAGTGTTAGCACAGCACCTGTCATGAGTAATGAGAATCGATGGATATTGCATGCTGCCTTTTTCTCACAAGGTGCACTAATATTTTCCACTGCCAATCCCCAGACAGATGAAACAATCCAATTACTGGAAAGATTTGCACAGGTATTTAACCAAACCTACACCCGCTTCCTAGATCTGGAAAATGCTGAAGCACAAGCACGTGAGGCAGACATTCAACTGGCATTGGAGCGTGTTCGAGCAAAGAGCCTGGCAATGCACAACAGCAATGAAGTAGGCGAGTCCGCAGAAATGATGTATGAAGAATTAAAACGACTGGGTCTAGATTCTGCCAGGTTTGGTATTGCTATTCTTTACAAAGACAAAATGCTTGATGTCTGGAATATCAGGAAGGTTGCAAAATCAAAACCTCTGCTGGTGATTGGGCAATTGCATGTTGATATTCACCCTTTTTTAAAATTGATTTTTGAAGCATGGAGAAATAATCAGCCTTCCTTCGTTAATGAAGTGAAGAAATCAGAATTAAAATCATACTATAAAGCAATTAACAACTATCCTGGCTACCCTATTCGAGTAGAAATGGATTACATACCCGAAAGACAATTCGGTTCTAATTTCTTTTTTGATGATGGGCTTTTGTATGCATTTACTGATGATCCTTTAACCACAGAAAATGCTGCCATTATGCAGCGCTTCGCCAATTCCTTTGGCCAAATTTACAGAAGATATCAGGATCTCATAAAAGTTGAAAGGCAGGCTCGGGAAGCCCAGATAGAAGCAGCATTGGAAAGAATACGTTCAAAATCCCTTGCCATGTATAAAACCGATGACTTGGGAGAGGTGGTAAAGGTGGTGTTTGAACAGATGCAAGTGCTAAGTGTGGATATGGGCTTTGCTTCGGTAAGCATTTTCATTTTCAAGGAAGGTTCGCGGAATATCCGGCAATGGATCCCCATTTTGGATGGAGTTTCCTCTTTGAGTGTTCCCTATTTTGACCATCCTATTTCCTCCGATTTGTTTGATGCAAAGGATATTGGGGCTGATTATTTTGCCAAAGTATATACGCTCGAGGAAAAAAACACCTGGCTGAAAAATGGTTTTGAGCAAACTGACTATAAGCATCTTCCCGAAGAGTTTAAAGCCTCCTTGCTAAAATCCCCAGGCTATGCCATGGCAATCTCCTTAGCCAAAAATTCAGGGATTTGCATCCCAAGCTTCGAGGGAAAGCTTCCTTCATCCGAGGATGTGGAGATCATGAAGCGGGTGGGAAATGTCTTTGAACAAGCATATATCCGGTTTTTGGATTTACAAAAAGCAGAAGAACAGGCAAGGGAAGCGCAGATAGAGGCATCTCTGGAGCGACTCAGAGCTCAATCAATGGCGATGCATCATAGTGATGATCTGATTTTGAGTACTTCGATCCTATTTGAAGAATTAGAAAAATTAAACTTATCGATCGAGCGCAGTGGCATAGGGATTTTCGATCCTGAAACAAAGGACTGTGACCTTTGGACTTGTGTCATCGCTCCCAATGGCAAAGTGGAGCTCGCAAGGGGAGTAACCTCTCTTACCATCCATCCTATGCTGATAAAGACCTTTGATGCTTGGTTGGAAAAAAAGCCTTTTTCTTATGTTTTGGAAGGGCAAGAATTACTGGATTATTACGGAATAGTCTCCACGAGTGATTTTCATTTATCAAAGGATGCTATCGAAACTTCCACTTCCTTGCCCAAGGAATATTACTCCTACACACCTTTTGGAGCAGGGGGACTTTACTTTTTTGCTGCTAATGAACCGAAAGAATCCGATAAGGAAATCGTAAAGCGGTTTGCAAAAGTTTTTGATCAGACCTATACCCGGTTTCGTGATTTGGAGAAAGCAGAGGCACAAGCACTGGAGGCAAAAATAGAAGCAGCTTTGGAAAAAGTCCGAAGCCGAACCCTTGCCATGCAGAATTCGGATGAACTCGCCGAAACTGCCGCGGTACTCTTTGCCCAGCTTATTGACCTTGGTGTAAAGCATGAGCGAATCAATATTGGTATCGTGTCTGAGGATCAAAAAACAGTAGAGTTTTGGTCCACCGAGCAAGGAGGAAATATCATCAAAACAAGCTTTACAGGAAGCACTTCCGAGCCTACTGTGCTCGGGAAGTTATACCAAGCTTGGAAAATCAGGCAAGAATCGATTTCAATTGTTTTGGAAGGGGAAGCGCTTAATAATTGGATTTCCTACTGCGAAAATGAAATAGGAATTCCCTTCGATAAATCTCTTTTAGGCAAACGACGCGTGCAGACTGCAGCCTTCTTTTCCAAAGGAATGCTTATGCTCACTACCCCAGATAACCCACCGCAACAGACTACGACGCTTTTGGTGAGGTTTGCTTTTGTATTCAATCTGACATTTACCCGATTCAATGACTTAAAAGTCGCTGAGGCCAATGCCATTCGGGCGGAGGAAGATTTGAAAAAACTCAAAAAAGCCAAAGCAAGCGCTGAAAAAGCGCTTACAGAACTGAAAGCTGCCCAGGAGCAATTGGTGCAGCAAGAAAAGTTGGCCAGCTTGGGCCAGCTCACCGCAGGCATTGCCCATGAGATCAAGAATCCACTGAACTTTGTGAATAACTTTTCGGACCTCAGTGCCGAATTGATCGATGAGGTTTTTGAGGAGCTGGAGCATATCCCGGAATCAGATCATAAGGAAGAAATAATCGGCATACTCCAAGACATAAAAGCTAACCTGGTGAAAGTTCACCAGCATGGCTCACGGGCAGATAGCATTGTCAAATCCATGCTTCAACATAGCCGGGCATCTGGAAGCAAGCGGGAACCCAAGCCCTTCAATCCCTTGGTTCAGGAGTTTGTCAACCTTTCCTTTCATGGCATGCGAGCGGGTAAATCGCCTATCAACGTGGATATTGATTTGCAGCTTGACCCAAAAGTCGGTGACGTATCGCTGATCTCAGAGGATTTTTCTCGGGTGATCTTGAATCTCTGCAACAATGCTTTCGATGCGATGCGGGATAAACTGAAGACGGGAGACGGGAGACCGAAGACTGAAGCTTACCTACCAAAATTGACTGTGACCACTGCTTTGAGGAAGGATAAAGTAATCCTTTCGATTGGAGACAATGGCGGGGGTATACCCAAAGAGATTCAGGATAAAATCCTCCAACCTTTCTTCACCACTAAAAAGGGAACCGATGGAACGGGACTAGGACTTTCGATCACGCATGATATTGTGAAAGCACATGGGGGGGAAATCCAAATCCATAGCCATCCTGACTCTGGCGCAACATTCATCCTAAGCCTACCAAAAGAATGAAAATTATAACCCCCCTTTTTGTTTTTCTGTTTCTGCTTTTCAATTCGGTCTATGCACAGGAAGAAGTAGTGACGCTGGAAGCAGCGCAATTTCGATCCCATCAACGGATTTTTTTGGCACCTCTGGATGGATGGCTTTTCAAACAAGGCCATGATCCCAATTGGGCCAAGCCGGATCTGGATATCAGCTCTTGGGAACAAATGAATCCAACTGCCATAAGTCCTGAAATGGAGGATGAAAACGGAAGGATAGAAGGCTGGTTTCGGATCAAGATTCGATTGAGTGAATCACTCGCAACAATTCCCTTTTCCTTGAGCCGGAATCTCTGGGCAGCCACTGACATCTATTTGGATGGAAAGCTAATCCACTCCTTTGGAGATACCGGAAATCCTTATGTAGCATTTAACCCCACTCTTAAATATCCGCTTCCTGTTGACCTTGTTCCTGGTCAGGAATATGTACTGGCGGTTCATTTTGTGGACTACGAGTCCACCTTTACCCAACGTGAAATCCGTCTGAAACCTGAAAATTTAGAATCATTTCTGAATCTCACCGGACCAGACTATATACAATGGGTGGAGCGGGACTACAGGCTTACGCATATCTATGTTACCCTTTGTATAGGGGTTTCCTTTTTATTGTTTTTCCTCTATTGGTTCTTGGTTTACCTGAATCCAGATCAGCTGATCTTTCGAATCATCGCATGGTTTACGACAGCGGTTTTGCTTGGGGCTCTCGTGATATTTGGGCACACTCTTTTTGAACTGTCCTATACGCTGGAAAAAATCAGATTCATTCTATTTGTGACTTTTCAGGCGATTATGACCCTGTTTGGTCTCTTTATTTTGGAATGGGTACTTACCCAAAAAATTTCCAAAATATCCTGGGTCTTGGTTCCCATCATTTTCATGGCAAATATCCCAGCGCATATTTTCGGTATTTCCCAGCCATTTGCCATAGCCTTTACCTACATGCTTTTCCACTTTGGTCGGAAACTCTATGTACATCGAAGCGAAATTACGGGTGCCAATTGGGCGATCGTTGCGGCGGTAGTGGTTCCTACTATTGCCATCATTTTACAAATTGTTTTGCATAAATATTCGCTTGACCTGTACAACGAATACGACAAGTTGCTACTGTCCATGAATATCCTCAGTCCACCTTTGTTCTACCTGGCCTATATATCTGTCAGGTTTAAAGAAACGAAGGAGGCGGTGCGAATTGAAAATCAAAAGCTCTTGCGAGTCACCGAGGAAAAGCGGGAAATTCTGGAGAACCAAAACACCCTTCTTGAAGCGCAGGTGAACGAGCGCACCCGAGAATTAAAGCAGTCCCTCGAAAACCTCAAATCCACCCAGTCCCAGCTGATCCAATCAGAAAAGATGGCTTCGCTCGGTGAACTCACCGCAGGCATTGCGCATGAGATTCAAAACCCGCTAAATTTTGTAAATAATTTCTCGGAAGTGAATAAGGAACTTATAGAAGAGGCGAACGAGGAATTGGAAAAAGGAGATATCGAAGAGACAAAAGCCATTCTAAAAGACCTTGCTGAAAACTCCGAGAAAATCAACCATCACGGTAAGCGAGCAGGGGATATCGTCAAAGGCATGCTCGAGCATAGCCGAAAGAGCACAGGGGAGAAAGTGCTGTCTGATCTCAATGCATTGGCCGATGAATATCTACGACTAAGCTACCACGGACTTCGAGCCAAGGACAAAAGCTTTAATGCGGACTTTTCTACAGACTTTGATCCCAATCTTCCCAAAGTAGAAGTGATTCCACAGGATATCGGTAGAGTGCTGCTGAATCTGATCAACAATGCTTTTTACGCGGTGAATGACAAGGCAAAATCAGAAAAAGAGAATTCAGATTATAAACCAACCGTCCAAGTAAGCACTGCTCAATTCCCCCCTCAGGGGGGCAAGGAGGGGTATATTGAACTCTCAGTCTCAGACAACGGCTCCGGTATCCGGGACTCCATTAAAGACAAAATCTTTCAACCCTTCTTCACTACTAAACCTACCGGTTCTGGGACTGGGCTGGGATTATCGCTATCTTATGATATAGTGAAAGCGCATGGGGGGGAGTTGAGGGTGGATTCTGAATTTGAGGATGGATGTGTTTTTATAATTTCAATCCCTAAATAAATTGAAAATGGAGATGATGAAACGAGGTCTTACTTTTTTTCTATTTCTTTTCATCCTTTCGGAGATTCGGTCCCAAATAGTGAGTATTGAATCTAGTCAATTTAAAGATAGATATGAGGAATCAGATACTTTACAGGTTAAAGCATGGAATGAGTTAGCGTCTTCATATATGTTTAGTCGACCAGATTCTGGGATTTATTTTTCTACAAAAGCACTTGCGCTTGCCCGTTCTCTTTCTTTTAAAATGGGAGAGGTCGATGCTTTACATAGAATGGCAATGTCTTATCAAACATTGGAAAACCACGCCAAATCACTGAGTATAAATTTGGAATGTTTAAGAATTGCCAATAAAGAAGGAATAACACATTTTGCAGCCTTGTCTTTTCTCAGTTTATCTGAAGATTACTTTTTTCTCGAAAAATATGACTTAGCTAAAGAGCATCTTCTAAAGGCAGATTCTTTATTTAGTCAAATGGACCAGTCTCCCTTTGTAGCAACTACTGAATCATTGCTTGGAATTACCTATTTGAAGTTAAATCAAGTTGACTCAGCTATGTATTTTAGCTATCGAGCCAAAAATTTGGCTGAATCGAATGAAGCCTTTTGGGTCACACATCTTCCTTATAGGCGTTTAGGAGAATTATACAATCAACTTGGCAACCTGGATTCTGCATTATTCTACTTTAGACAGGCTTATACCCACCCTGCAGGAGAGTCTGGTATTTCCTATTCGCGATTGGAAATTGCAAAATTATTTCGCCAAATGGGTCAATTGGATTCTAGTAAGCTCAATGCACAGGAGGCCATGCTAATTGCAGAAGAAAACACTCTTTATCCTGAGTTAATCAAAACCAATTTGTTTTTTTCCGAATTGTATGAGGAAAGTGATCCCACCAAGGCACTTCAATTTAGAAAAATGGCGATGGCTTATTCCGATACCATAGCCAAGCTAAGCAACATAACAATTTCCTCTGATATCACTGACTTCTCTGATCAGAGGCGTGTTTTCGAATTGAATGCGGCAGAAGCTCGGTTTCGCAATCAACAACAACTAAATATTTTTTTAGGAGGTACTTTTACCTTACTGGTTATTGGCTTTTTCCTTTACCGAAATAACAGGCAAAAGCAAAAAGCAAAACTCCAGATTGAAGGAGCTTACAACCAACTCAAATCCACCCAAGCCCAACTCATCCAATCCGAAAAGATGGCCTCCCTCGGTGAACTCACCGCAGGCATCGCCCACGAGATTCAGAATCCATTGAACTTTGTGAATAACTTCTC
>JAHEBE010000142.1 GCA_024642365.1 Algoriphagus sp. | reverse complement strand
CATTTCGCTGGTGGAGAAGCTATCACGTTGGGGGGAAATCTCTTCTTTGGGCGAGAGCCACGCAGCGTTGGTCAGATTTTGATTTTAATGGGCCAGCTCGAGACGGATTTGCAGTGGATTGGCCGATTCGTGCAAAAGATTTGAATCCTTGGTACGAACATGTGGAGCGATTCGCTGGAATCGCTGGGGCAAAAGACGGATTAGCCGAATTACCGGATTCTGAAGTGATGCCAGGTTTTGAATTGAGCTGTATTGAAAATTATTACAAGGAGCAATTAAAAGTAAATTTTGAGGGAAGGCACCTGATTCAGGGAAGATGCGCACATTTGACTGATCCGCAGGAAATTCATAAACAACAAGGCCGAAATAAATGTCAAAATCAGGCCATGTGTAACCGCGGCTGTGTTTATGGTGGTTATTTTTCTTCCAATGCGTCTACATTACCTTGGGCCGAAAAAACCGGGAATCTCACGATTCGACCAAACTCGATCGTCCATTCTGTGATTTATGACGATGCGAAAGGAAAGGCTACCGGAGTGAAAATTATTGACCGAGAGACCGGAGATGAAATGGATTTTTACTCCAAAATCGTTTTTGTGAATGCTTCTACCATCGCTACTAATGCGATCCTTTTAAATTCGAAATCTGATCGTTTTCCAAATGGCATTGGTAATGATTCGGGCTTGATGGGCAAGTTTTTAGGTTCTCACAACTACCGTGGGAAGGGCTATGCGACCTACGAGGGTTTCTTAGACAAAAAACAAGAAGGAAGACATGCCGGACATGCTTATGTGCCACGATTTAGAAATGTCTTTAAGCAGGATACAGACTTCCTAAGAGGCTATTCGATAGGAATGTCAGGTGGACGTGGGATGAATTCGGACACGAGTATGATTGGGGATCAATTGCGAGATAACCTCCTCAATCAAAAACTAAATGACCGCTGGGGAATGTCTGCTTGGATGCAAGGAGAGTCTGTTCCAGTAGAAGATAATCACATGCGATTAAGCACCGATCAGGTGGATAAATACGGGATTCCGCAAATAATTCTTTCCGTAGAATGGAAGGAAAATGATGATAAAATGGTCGCTGACTTTATTGAACAACAAACCGCCATGTATGAGAAAGCAGGCTTTACCAATATTAAAGTAGAAGATTCAGGGGCACTTCCTGGATCGGATATCCATGAGATGGGTGGAGTGAGAATGGGGAAAGACCCGAAAACTTCGCTTTTAAACGAATGGAACCAACTGCACCATTGCAAAAATGTATTTGTAACGGATGGGGCTTGCATGACGAGTACCAGTACTCAAAATCCTACCTTGACTTTCATGGCAATCACTGCTCGAGCAGCGAATTATGCCATTGAGGAGTTGAATAAGTTTAATCTATAGTCAACAGTCGACTGGTGACAAAACCTTTAAAAACCCATGAAGAACACACTTGCTATCCTTCTCCTTGCTTTAGCTTGGATTATTTCTCCCCAAGAATCGATTGCTCAAAAAAAGGGAGAACCCATGTTTCAAGTCCCGCTGGGAATCGCTTCCTATACATTCCGAAATCAATGGAAGAATGGGGTTCCTCAGACTTTGGATATTATTCAGCAAATGGGGTTTAAAGAATTTGAAGGGGGAGCTCCGCAGGGAGTAAGTCCTGAGGAGTTTAAGAAAATGCTTTCGGACCGAGGGATTTCAATTCCTTCTACCGGTACAGGCTTTGAGCAATTGGAATCGGATCCTCAAGCTGTGGCTGATCGGGTGAAAGCCTTAGGAGCGAGCTATGTGATGTGCGCATGGATCCCGCATAAGCGAGGTGAATTTTCAAAAGCCGATGCCGATCGGGCGATAAAAGTTTTCAACGAAGGAGGAAAGGTGTTGAAAGAAAATGGAATCACCTTTAAATACCATGTGCATGGCTATGAATTTCAACCTTATGCCGACGGGACACTGTTTGATTATTTGGTAAAAAACACAGACCCAAACTATGTTTCCCTGCAAATGGATGTGATGTGGACTTATTTTGGAGGAGGGGATCCTGCAGCCTTGCTGAAAAAATACGGCAAGCGTTGGGTTTCCCTTCATTTGAAGGATTTCCGAAAAGGAGCTCCACGAGATATGACTGGACTTACAGGACCGGAGAATGACGTGGTCTTAGGTCAGGGTGAACTTGACTTTCCAGCAATTCTCAGAGAAGCAAACAAAATAGGCATCAAACACATGTTTATTGAGGACGAGAGCGAGCATGAGTTGGAGGCTTTGCCAAAAAGTATTGCTTATTTGAAGAGTCTGAAATATTAAACTTTCCTTTCTGCCTCTTTCAACAAATTAACTTAAACCCATAACCTCGCACATTCAGAATCTGAATGTTGGGATCTTCTTGAAGTTTTTTGCGGAGTTTTGTGATAAAGACATCCATGCTGCGTGCATTGAAAAAATCATCCGAGCCCCAAATCTGTGTTAGGATCAAGCTGCGATCACAGACCTCATTGGAATGTTCCAATAAGATCTGAAGTAGGGCAGCTTCCCGAGCAGTCAAGGGGTTTTCTTCTTCGCCTATTTTTAAGAGTTGCTTGGTGGGATGAAAGCCAAATTTCCCAAGGGTAATCCAGTCGGATTGATTTTGGCGTACCCGAAGCCGATCCAATTGAGCTTTGATTCGGACGATCAATTCCTCCATGGAAAATGGCTTTCTAATGTAGTCGTTGGCTCCTATCCCAAACCCTTTGACCACATCTTCGGTCTGGCTTTTGGAAGTGAGAAAAATGATTGGCGTGTAGGGATCGGTTTTACGGATTTGTTCCGCAAGTGAAAAGCCATCCTTTTTTGGCATCATCACGTCCAGAACCAGCACGTCTGGTTTTGTGCGTTGGTATTCCTCCCAAGCCTTCAGTCCGTCAGCGCATAAGCTTACCTTAAAGTCACGGCTTTCCAGACTCTCCTGAATAATCATCCCGAGGGCGATTTCATCTTCCGCTAAAAGAACTTTGATTTTACTCATGGCCAGATCGTGGTAAATGAAGTGCTGTTTTTCCCGGATTCTAAGGTGATTTTTCCGCCATGCTTTTCCACGATTTTTTGCACATAATAAAGTCCAATACCAAATCCTTTCACATCGTGAAGATTTCCTTTTGGTACGCGATAGAATTGCTCAAAAACACGGGCTTGATCAGTTTGGGAAATATTCCCTCCATTGTCCCAAACTCGGATTTTGGTATTTCCATTCTGTTCTAAGGTAATTCGGATTTCATTTCCACCATATTTTTCGGCATTGTCCAGCAGATTGGAAATTACATTTTCAAAATGAAATGGATCTGCAACAAGGGAATGAGTGGCACTTGGAAGAATTAGCTCAAATTCTTTTTCTGGGTTGATGGTTTGGTATTTCTGTACCAGACTTCGGAGGACGGGAATCGGATCGATTTGCTCCGGCTTTAGCCCTAATTGCTCCGAATCTAAAGTTGCCGTCTCCAAAAGTTTCTCCACCATTTGGTTGAGTTTGAGCATTTGCATCTTAGAAATTCCCAAATATCGTTTTGTTTTTTCGAGGTCATTTTGAGGATTAAACTGCTCAATTCCTTCGATTGCTGAGAGCGTGGTGGCAATTGGCGTTTTGAATTCGTGTGTAATATTTCCAATCAGGTCCGCCTTGATATCCGCTATTTCCTTTTGGTTTTTGATCGTCTGATAGAGGTAATAAAAGGCAAAAGCAATGATTACTAAAAACAAAACCGAAGTTAAAATCTCAACGATTCCCCTTCTAAGGACAGTCAGTGCAGTGTTTTCAAAATACATTTCCAGCTTTTGTCCTCTTGGGAGAAAAGTGGATTTGGAAACTGTTTGAAATGGCATTTCAGACACTTCACTTTCATTATAAGCGCCATTCAATTTCTCACCATCGTAATGGAGCAATCCATAATTGATGTCGATTTTCTTTCTTTCCAATTCAGATTGTAGGTAGCCATTGATTTTTTCGAAATCCAAGGAATCTCTCGTGATGGAGATGATGATTTGACTTGTCAATCGCTTTAGGTTATTCAAACTATCAGCAGCTTCCAATCCTCTGAAAATATTGATGTTGTTTATTTCATCTACTTGAAAGTTTTTAAGGCTATCTATTTCCAAGCGCAAGGATTGATCAGCTTTACTAAAACTACTGTCAGTAATCAATTCACCAGCTCCAGCAAGGGCTTTTAAGATGATCTTACTTTTTCCTACACGTTTAAAAAAATCTTCAGACAAAGATGAAGAATCATCCAAACTTGAGGAATCCTGAAGATTTCGATGCAGGATTAGTTTGTTTACTCCTTTATTGGAATCCAAGGCAGATCCTGTCTCTATATCGTTCCATTCAAAAGTCTGGAAGTTATCCGTCAGCGTCAGCACATCATTTTTGGCGATTTCGGCATAATATTCATCCAATGCCGAATCTAAACTTCCTTGGATATCATTGATCAGTTGACTTTCGATCAATCGAAACTGAGCAATATTTCTGTAGACCTGAACTCCAATACTAAAAAGTAGAGTTAGGCCGATTAAAATTCCTATGCGCTTGAATTGCAGCTGTTTCATGTTAAAATAATTCGCTTTTCAATGGCAACATGGAATCTCGCATGGCTTGCCCTTTTCCAATGGGTTTAATAGGTGGTCATGCTTGATTTCACTTCGCTAAAGTAATGGCTTCATTTTAAATGATTTTCAAGGGTTAACACTCGTTAACACTGCTTAACGAATTGCTAAGATTCTTTTATATTGGTTTGCATCAAACAAAAACCGTCATGAAAAAAAACTTATTTCTCCTTGCTTTTATTTGCTCATTCATGGGAATAGTCTCTACTGCAACAGCACAGGGACTTACTGGAAGAGTTAATTATAAAACATCTGCTGCCTTTAAATTTTCTATGGATAGTACGAAAATGGCTCCTGAGGTTATCGCAGACTTACAGAAGCAATTGAAAAAACAAATGGAGCGGGAATACACGCTTTCTTTTACTCAAGCTGAATCAAATTGGAAGCAAATTGAAAGTCTAGGTGGAGGTCCTGCAACTGCGGCTGCCGGTGGTGCTCAGATCGTCATTCAAACTGGAAATGAAGATCGTTTGCTTTATAAAAACATCGGTTCTCAATCTTATGTAGAGGAGCAAGATTTGATGGGCAAACCTTTCCTAGTGGAAGATAGCCTTCGGATTTACGATTGGGAATTGACAGGGAATTCTAAAAAAATCGGTGACTACGAAGTGCAGGAAGCGAAATATTCAAGGATTGTCGACAGCAAGCGATTTTCTATGGGAATGGAAGAAATGGAAATGACTAAAGATACTATCAATGTAACTGCCTGGTTTGCGCCGCAAATTCCAGTGAGTCATGGTCCAGCTGATTTTTGGGGTTTGCCGGGATTAATCTTGGAATTGCAAAATGAGGGTATGACCTACATTGCTGACCGAATTGTTTTGAACCCATCAGAGGCAGTCGAAATTGAAGTGCCGAATAAAGGCCAAAAAATCTCCAGTGAAGAATACCGTGCTTTGGCTGATGAAAAGATGAAAGATATGATGAAGCGGTATAATGGAAAACCTGGCGAAGGGAATCGAATGGAAATAAGAATTAGCAATTAAGGTAACTGGTCGACTGTCGACTGTCGACCAGATGCCACTTATAATTATTATCACGCTACCAAAATTCGATTTTGTCAAAAACCACATCATGTCTTTTTTAAGAAAAATCATTGGAATCAGTCTTTTTTTGCTGATTTCTATTCCTTCCTTTTCTCAAAACAAACTGCTTATCGGCCAGGTATTGGATACCTTGAATCAGCCTATTCCTTACGCTAATGTGGTTGCTATCAATCAGACCACACAGAAAATAGGAGCGTTTGGTATATCTGATGCATCTGGCCGATTCAAGATTTCTTTGGCGCCTGAATCTGAATATTTACTTCGAGTATCCTTTGTAGGCTTCAAAAAATTTGAACGCGTGATCAAAGAATGGTCTCCTGAGGAGCAGCTGCAAATCATTTTGTCCACAGATGAGACGATGCTTGACCAAGTAGAGGTAGTCACTGAATTGCCCATCACCATGAAAGGAGATACCCTAACTTATAAAACCGATGCATTTACCACAGGAACCGAGCGCAAACTTGAGGATGTGTTGGATAAGTTGCCGGGCTTCGAAGTCGATGATAATGGGGAAGTGAAAGTTCAAGGAAAAAAAGTGGATAAGGTCATGGTTGACGGAAAACCATTCTTCGACGGAGACACCAAATTAGCGACTAAGAATCTTCCAGCTAATGCAGTGGATCGAGTTCAAGTGTTGAAAAATTTTAGCGAAATCTCACCAACTAGAGGATTGGATACCAATGAGACCTTAGCGTTGAATATTCAACTGAAGGATGGGAAGAAAAATTTGGTGTTTGGAGACTTGTCTGCAGGAGCAGGCTTAGAAGAACGGTATTTAGGGCATGCCAATGCCTTTTATTATGCCCCCAAACTGAATCTGAATCTTATAGCCGATGCCAATAATGTGGGGGAATTAGCATTTACCCTTCAAGATTATTTCCGGTTTAGCGGTGGTTTGGCTGGATTAGGAGGTCGAACAGGATCTACAGTAAATATCAGTGGAGACGATTTGGGGATTCCCATGGCTCAGCGGAATAATGCCCGCGACTTGCAGACGAAACTAGGAGCTTTAAATTTTAATTATTCTCCAAGTTCTAGATGGAGACATGCCGGGTTTGCCATTGGCTCCTCCTCACGAAATGAGTTGGGTAGTTCTTCCCAGCGAACCTATCTAAGTTCAGAAACTAACAATCAGGAACTATTGACCTCCGCAAATGTGGTGGAAAATGCTTCGGGGCTTTTCAAATATTCAGCGACTTATACTCCCAAAGAAGAAACGTATCTGAAGTATAGTTTCTTTGGTAAAGTAGCTGACATAGCTACCAACAGCTTATTAAATTCAAATTTTGCCCAGCAAGATCAAGTAATCGGAACGATTCAAACGCGTAAACCTTACAGCATTCAGCAAAAAGGAGAGTGGTATCATGCGCCATCCGACAAGCGGGTTTATTCGATGGAGTTCAATTGGGAGAAGAAATACACTAATCCTTTTTATGATTTAACGAGTAACCAACAGCCGTTTAGAGGGATCTTTCCAGTTTTAGATCAATCCCAATATCGCGTCTTGCAAAATCAGGAAATCAATACCGGGATTTTTGAAGGTGCATTTAACTATTACCAAATTTTGAATCCTACCAATCATTTGAATTGGAGCCTCGGATTTCAGAAGACAAATCAGGATATGGTCTCTGGGGTAAACCTCGGTGAAGGCCAATCGACGGATGGCTTGGAAGCGTTTGAAAATGATACTCAGTTTGGTTTCAGGGATCTTTATTTAGGGATGTCTTACAAAACCAAATGGAAATCATTAATCATCAGTCCTTCCATTTATGCCCATCACTATCAGTGGAAGGATACTCAATTTGACGATGAGCAGGTGCAAAGCAAGACGATACTTCTTCCAAACTTATACACCAAATGGGCAATTTCGACCAATAAATCCTTGACCTATCGAT
>JAHEBE010000467.1 GCA_024642365.1 Algoriphagus sp. | reverse complement strand
TAATTGACTCCATGCCAATGCGGCAATCAGAACTTAGAGATGGGAATTCTCAAAGTCGTTTTTGAGGTAAAAAAACTATTCTTCTGGAATTGGTGTATCGAAATTGAAAAATCATCTGACTGTTTTCTGGTTGATTTTTTCAAAAAAATCTTAGTAATTCGAAAAACTAAGCATCTTTATTTGTGAACGAACTCAAGATACTTTTGGCTCGAATTTCTGTGTTGACTACACTTGCCTATGTGGTATCTGGAATTCTTTTTCATTTTTTTCCTGACCTCGACTATGCTTGGCTTGCAGTAGGTGGTTTGGTTATGTTTAATTTGGTTTATACCACCATAAAATTAAAGAAATGGAATCCTCAGCAATCGATGCTTGAATTACCGAAAGGTTTTAAAATCAAATTTATCATCCAGTATGCGCTTAATGTTATGATTTTCATCCTATTTATGTTTCGAGTATGAGTTGGGAGACCATTAAACTTTTATTGTTTATCCTAGGGCTGTTAATCACGTTCTATGAAATCTACGAATACCGAAAACTTAAGAAGAAAGTGCCTTATCGCTCTCTTTTATTTGTGGTTCTTTTTTCAGCCTTGATCTTAGGTAATGTCTTTTGAGGTAAATCAGCTTTTTTTAAAGGGACACGTTCCTGAGAATGTAGTGCCTTTTGGGTTCGAGGGGAATTAGATGCCTGCACTCCAGTCTAATTTTAAATTCCTTCACACCGCCATCCCATTAAACGGATTAAATCTCCGTCGGCCAACACCCATACCCACTGCCCGGCAGACGCTTTTTTCACCGAATTTCCCATTGATTTTGTCGAGTGCCTGATAGAGATTGATCTGCTCCTGCGTGTCTTCGAAGAGCTGGATCTGATAGTTTCCATAGACTAGACTGCTGAAGCGTACGCCGATCAGTCGGATGAGCATCCGGCGATTGTAGAGCTTGCGAAAGAGTTCCTTCACCAGCGGAATCAGTGTGTGATCCGCCGAAGTGTAGGGAATGCGCTGCTGACTGGTATGTGTATCGAAGTCCGAGTAGCGAATCTTCACGCTCACGCAGGCGGAGAGTTGGCCGTTTTGGCGCAGCTTACCGGTAAGTTGCTCCGTCATGGCTACGAGTGTCGCCTCCAGCATGCGCACGTCGATGGTATCCTGCTCAAAGGTGTTTTCGGTAGAGATCGATTTCGCTTCTGAGTAGGGCGTGACTGGGCTGAAGTCGATGCCATTTGCCTTTTCCCAGATCATCGTGCCGTTTTTTCCGAAGGTAGCCTGCAGGAGTTCGGCTGGCATCTGCTGTAGGGTCAGGACTTTTTTCACCCCCATATTATAGAGTGTCTGGGAAGTCTTCTCGCCGATCATCGGGATCTTACGCACGGATAGGGGAGCGAGGAAGGGTTTCTCCTCACCAAGCAAAATCTGTTTGGCATTGTTTGGTTTGGCCTCACCGGTGGCTACTTTGGAGACGGTTTTATTTCCTGACAGCCCGAGTGAAATCGGCAATCCGGTTTCTTTGATGATGCGCTGTCGGATCTGCTGGGAAAGCTTGAAGCAACCAAAGAAGCGATCCATCCCGGTCATATCGATGTAAAACTCATCGATCGAGGACTTCTCAAAAAGCGGCACTTCCTCCCGGATGATCTCGGTGACTTCGTGGGATTTTTGGCTGTACTTCTCGAAGTCACCCCGGATGATTAGTGCCTCGGGGCAAAGTTGCCTCGCCGTCCGCATGGGCATGGCTGAGTGCACGCCAAACTTTCGGGCCTCGTAGCTGCAGGAAGCGACCACGCCCCGATCACCCGAGCCCCCGATCAGGATAGGTTTTCCATTCAATCGGCTGTCAAACAGCCGCTCCACCGACACAAAATAGGAGTCTAGGTCCATGTGTACGATATTCCGCTTCACTTCCATCGTTAATTGTTGATTTAATTGACATTTTATTGTTTATAATTTAATCAAAGTTTTTATATTTGGAGAAAGGATTTTAGGGATTGACGGAGGTTGACAGAAAGATAAAAATTGAGGCCGAACACATCATTGCGAGGACAGTCAGGTGAATCATGATGAATTCGAGAAGCTTCCTGTCCGAAGCAATCTATCTAAA
>JAHEBE010000141.1 GCA_024642365.1 Algoriphagus sp. | reverse complement strand
ATAGCCGTTTGTGTGGCCATCACTTGCAGGATTTCGATTCGTTCTTTGGTAAAGGCACCTGACAATAATCGATTTTCCAGGTACAGGTAAGCAAAGCCTACTCCGGCATGTTTCTGCGGAATACACATGACCGACTTGACTTTGTTTTTAATGAAATATTCTTCGTCAGAATAGGGAAGCGTCACAGTTGCATCGTCAAGGACTAAAGTCTCCCCTGTTCGAACCACATAATTGACAATTGAATGACCGATTTCTTTAAATTCATCCAACTCTACGTTCTGTAAAACTTGAATCTCATTCGTAGAATTATCAATGGAAGCTTTGATTAGCCTATTTTCATTTTCTATAGTGATCAGGAATGCACGGTCTGCACCTGCATTTTCACTAACTAATTGCATCAAACCTCTAAGAATATTCTCCAATTTCATCTCCCCGGAAATCAGATTAATCGTCTTCAGAATGGTGTCTAGATCCAGTTTATTAGAATTGATTCCAATTTCCTCTGCAGACATCACTCCTTTATAGACTTCTTTCATCTGCTCCAATTTGGCAGTAGCCCCCCATTTTTTATAGGCTTTATAAGCATTAGTAAAATAGAACTGAGCTGCTTCTGGCTGATTTTGAGAAAAGAAAAATTGTCCCGCTCTTTCCCAAATCAAAGCTTCCTCCATAACGTATTTATTGATACGGGCATAGCGAATGGCATAGGTATAGGATTTAACTGCTTGGTCAAAATTCCCTAAAATAGCCTGATACTCGGCAAGCATAAACTCATGGCGATGCTGGAAATTCACAGCGGAATAGTTCACTAATCCTCCAATCAGCTTGATGTTTTTTCGGCAAAGTTTTAAAAGCTCCTTCTGTTCCGATGGAGATTTTGAAGGATAGATCGGACTGATGGAAATATTTTCAAAATAATAGAGCAACATTTCGGTGATCGAGCCCTTAATTGGAGTCAAATGCATTTTTTCCAAACAGGCATACTTCCAAGCCGTCTCATTTTGCTTAAAGATGATCGCTAGAATCTTCTTCTGTGCATAGAGATTATGGTAATACAAACTAAAAGCTGGGACGTCTGGAAAGTCAATTTTTCGCTCATCGAAAATTTCACCACTAAGCACTTCGAAATCTTTAACTCCCTCCACCAGGCATAAGGTGGACTGACGGAATAGATCAATTCGCTTGATCTGCATGATTTGGTTTAGGGGAGCAATCTGCTTGCTCAATAATTCGCCGCGCTTCAAGATTTTTGGAATCGGCTCTCCACCGTAGAAATTCCAATAAATAATCAGCTGTCCAATGATTGAAGTAAATTCAAAGTCTCCTGTCTCCAAGCCTTTTTTCAGAGCTTCCTCCAGATCAGGAATACTCTTGCCCAGGTGCATGAGCCATTGAGAAATGAACATCACATAAACCTGCTTGAAGGAAACAAACTCTTCTTCATTTTGAAGGATCTCAAAGACTTGATTGCCCAATTGGCCCATCTTCAATCCCTTTTTCATCTGGCCCATAAAGGCAATATTGATGTAGCCAAAGACCACAAAGGCAACCGGTGTCTTTGGACCAAGGCCATGCTTCAAAGTCAGTCGAATCAATTCGAACATGATCAAGGGAAGTAAATTTGGTTCAGAAAGGTAAGCCGCCAATGCTAAGTGATGCAGAATAGACATCGCGATTACCAATTCTTTCTGTTCGATATGAGGCAGGTTTAGAATCTGCTCTTCAGAAAAAGAGGCCAGACGGATATTTGTCCGGACAAAGCCAAAAAGCACATTGAGCTGGCTAGGATGTCTTTTTAGATGGATTTGGAAAGCATCCAAGGCCGCTAATCCGATCTCAATTACTCGCTTTTGATCATTTTCAAGATTTGCATTTTGGATTTTTAGATCAGCCAGTTGGAGTCGCTCGAGATTACTGGTAGCCTTTTGATCCAAAACGGCAATGAACTTGGTAAACAGCTCTTGGTTATTACATTGGTAGGCCGACTCTGCAGACTTGAAATACAAATCATAAGTAAAGTCCCGGTCTTTTTCCCAAGAATTTGGGAGGAGGTTCTCAAGTGCATTTTCAAAATATTGCATCGCCATTAGGTAGGCGGTCGCATTTTGAGAACGCTGTCCGGCTATACTATTGAGCTCACAAAGCTTTCTCGTTTCTGAAGGATCGACAATGAGTTCTTTGCCAAAATTGAATTGATTGACAATCTCGAAAATATTTTCCCTCAGGTCTTTTTGCTTGGTGTTTTTTAGCAGAAGGCGCCCAATTTTAAGGTGATTTTCCTTTTTACCGGATTCATCATTTAAAGAATAAATGGCTTGCTGCACACGATCATGGACAAAATAGAAACTACCATCCAAGCTTTCGATCACTAAGCCCAAATCCAAGGCAGGTGTCAAATCTTGGACTACTTTCATCCCTTTTTGTTCAGAGATCACTGCCAAATCTGGTAGATCAAATTTATTTCCGATGCAGGAAGCGAGTTTGAGATCCGCAATGGTAGCCTCTGGAAGTTCATTAATCGTCTCCAAAAATAAATTAACGATATCTCCCTCCACATTGTAACTGATCAATTTCTCATCATCCCAATTCCAAGAACCAGTTTCGTTGTCGAAAAACAACATCTCATTCTTGTAGATGGCTTTGATAAACTGGTTTGCGAATAATGCATTACCCCCAGATTTTTTGTGGACAATTTTCACCAGCTCATCCAAAGAAGCAGATGACCTTCCAAGCACATTTGAAACAAGGAGTTTGACATCTTCTTCTTTGAGATTTTCAAGTAAAATTTCAACAGGCTGAATCCCCTGTTCTTCCAGCTCCATTTTAAATTGGAGAAATAAATGTCCCGTGGTGATTTCATTGTCCCGATATGCTCCCACCAACATGATATTCTTCAAATCATTATTGACAAGAATATTCCTCATCAACTCCAAGGAAGATAGATCGCTCCATTGAAGGTCATCTATGAAGATGACCAAAGGCTTTCCTAAATCAGAAAAAACCTGGAAAAACTTGGTAAGGGTATAGTTAAATCGAAGTTGAGCTTCTGTACCTATTAAATGTGGGATTTCTGGCTCATTGGTAAGCAATTTTTCCAATCCGGGAATAATCTCAAATAATACCCGAGCCACTGGAAACAATAGCCGGTGCAGCTCATTTTTAACTCTATTGAGCTCCTTTTCATTCAGCAATAAGATTTGATTGATCAACTTTCCTAAAGCTTGAGAAAATGCAGAATAGGGAATATCTGCTCGCAGCTGATCAAATTTTCCTGAGATAAAAAACCCTCCATTCTGAACCACCGGTCTATGAAGGCGGTCCACTAATGCGGATTTTCCAACTCCTGAATTACCATAAACTAGCACAAGGTTTTTTCCTTTGCTTGCTAATTCTTCAAAGGAATTTATCAGTTGCTTTACTTGAGGGTCTCTTCCAAATAATTGTTCAGTAAATCGAAGTTGACCAGTAGCATCTGAAGTCCCCAATAAAAACCCTTCGATATCTGTTTGATTTTCGACAGAATCCAGAATCATTTCCAAATCAAACAACACTCCCTTTGCAGAGCGATATCTATTTTGGATATCCTTGGCCATCATTTTCAAAATTAAATCAGAAAGCACCAGCGGTATTTCTGAAAGTTCTTTTGGGGGTTTAGGGGTAATGGCAATATGAGCGTGAATTTTCGAAGCGCCCTCTTTGGAGCCAAAAGGCAATTGGTTGGTGAAAATCCAATAAAAAAGTACGCCTAATGAATATACATCGGTGTAATAGCCAATCTCTGTACTAATCCTTCCAGTCTGCTCGGGAGCAATAAAATCAAAATCCGTTTCTAAGAAAATCAACCTTCGCTCTACTTCTATTTTCCGATCGATCCGGGTTGCCAAGCCGAGACTAACAAAATAAATCTCCTTTCGCTCAGCTTCGATAAGTATGTGCTCGGGATTCAGATTAAGGTGAACAAACCCATGACGATGGACCTCATGAAGTCTTTTTGCTATCGCAATACAAATTTCAAGCTTCTCGGCGAGGCTTAGTTTCTTGTGTAAATATTCCTTGAGATTTTGTCCTGGTACATGTTGAAGTTTCAGTCGAAGTTCTGACCCTGTATTTTCATACTCAAGAACTTCACGGAAGCCAGGAACTTTTAAGCCTACAAAAGAGGCTTCATTTCCAGCTTTCAAAAATTCAATTTGAGAGAGTCCAGAAAGAGAAATATGCTTTAAGGAAATTTTATTAGATAAAATTTGATCAGGCTTCTGAGATCCAGAATCATCCGCTATTTGCAAAAATTGCCACTTCATCAAAAGAATTGTAATTAAGCTTTTATGGGTATGGAGGAAAATGAAAATTCAATTTCATTAACATCTCACTAAATATAATACAATTTTTAAGATCGAAATCCCGAAATAAAATTTCGAAACTCGAAAGGATTACCTCCTTTTTTTATAAATTCCATTCAACTTTTTGATTTTCTACCAACCATTTTGTGAATAAGCTTATGTCAATTTCTACAGAAACAGTAAAGCAACTAGGACGCGAGTATGCACATGAGGACGAGGATCACATCGCCAGTAAAATGGTCAATGAGTTTGAGGCACAGGTTACTCGCATGTACAAAGGGAGAAAGATGCTCCGTCAAGTGCATACTAAAATGCATGGCTGCGTCAAGGCAACCTTTTCAGTAGAACCAAATTTACCGGACGAATTGAAAGTGGGAGTTTTTGCAGGCAAGGCAAAAGATTACCATGCTTGGGTCCGTTTTTCCAATGGTAACACGGTTCCTGAAAAGGATAAAAAGAAAGATATTAGAGGAGTTGCCATCAAGCTTTTGGGAGTACCGGGAGAAAAAATCTTAGAAGATGAAATTCATGCCAAAACCCAAGATTTTCTCTTGATGAGCAGTGAAACCTTCTTTGCAAAAACGCTAAAAGAATTGAGTAGTCTGCTCAATTCCATGACCTCTCCAAACCCTATTAAGAGCAATCTCTTTATTTTAAACCCTAGTCTTTGGCCAATTTTAGGCAGAGCGATCAAGCGTAAAGTGGCTTGCAAAAACCCCCTAGCCATTCCCTATTGGAGTACTCAACCGTATCAGTTTGGGAAAATAAATCAAGCGGTAAAGTATCATTTGCGGCCAAATCCGGATAATGTTATCGTCGTAGAAAATACTACCGATGAGAATTATTTGAGGTATAATCTTGCTCAGACCTTATATAACCATGAGGCTAAATTTGATTTTTTTGTCCAGTTTCAGACTGACCCTGACGCCATGCCTATCGAAGATCCAACTGTTCCTTGGACTTCACAAAACATCAAAGTTGCCACATTGACGATCCACCCTCAGATTTTTGACAGCAATGAACAACTAGAGTTCGGAGACAATCTTTCCTTTAATCCTTGGCATTCGCTACCAGAGCATCGCCCTTTGGGGGCGTTTAACCGGGTGCGGAAACGAGTCTATGAGGTCATGTCAAAATTCAGACATGCGAAAAATAAGCTGCCGGATGTAGAGCCGAAGGATTCCGATGACTTTTTGAAGGATATCAGAAAAGCTAAGTCCCAAGTGATCCTTGATCAACAAATACCTGAGAAAAATATCATTTTTACTACAGCTGAAGTAACGGTCAACTGCGATAAAAAGAAGGCCTACGAATTCGTGTCGAGTGTAGAAAAGCTTCCCACTTGGCTGCTACGAACAGGACCAATCTACGGAATCATCAAAGTCACCAAGCTTCGTGGGTGTTGGGCCAAAGTGGGAGATAATCGACTGGTAGAACGAGGTGATTCTGCGACTTTGGTCGAAGAGCTGATTTCAGTAAATCACTATTCCAATTACGCCTATCAGACCACGGAATTTTCGGACATCTTCAAGCATTTCACCAATAAAACCTATGGGCACATGTGGTTTGATACCGTGGACGATCAGACAAGACTTCGATGGGTGTATACCTTCACCTACAAAAATCTTGTGGCTCGGGCTATTTTATGGATTTTCTCTAAGCTTTTTCTAAAAAAATATCTCCAGAATGGCTTAAACAATGCGAAGTCCTATTTGGAAGAGTAAGTCTATCAAATACTCGCAAAGTACCGAAGCGTGGTGATCGAAGGAAAGAAGAAATAGCCACCTCCTTTCACTGTAATGACTCGTGGTATATCATGATAAGTTTTGCTAACAGGACAATCCTGAACAGTGAAATTCTGTTCAATTTTAGGATCGGTAGTCTCCTGAACCCCAATAATCGGATCAGGATCATTGTACAATTCTTTATTGATCGGGAGTTTTCCCCAAGTGTATTGAAGAAATTCAAATTGTCTACTGATGTCCGCATTGAAACAGCAAAACAATAAACCCACCTCTCCATTAGGAACTGTATTGGTCGGCGAACCTTCGAAAATCTCGCCATAAAGCCTTGCTCTTCGGATAATCCGGTGTTGCTTACTTAGCAATAATGACTCTTTTGCCTTGTGATCATCCACGTTATCTCTTGGGTTCATTCTTCTCAAATGGGATCCAAAAGGGCATTTTACTCCATCTTTATCAAACTTAGCATAACCAAAATCATTGATAGCACTATACTTTCCAGGGTCTTGATCAGGAAATAGGGTAATCGGCGCACCACTCTGCCAGCGTCCCATAAACTTCGCTCCCAACTTCAGACTATCCTCCTCATTTATTGTTCCATCGGGATTTTTGGTTTTTTCATTCAAATAGCTCCAAAATGCATTAACATCCTGCTCCAATTGACGCATGACCATGAAGGTGCCATCCTTTCCAATATCTTTTTTCCCACTCCCCTCTGCATCAGTTGGCAAGAGATTCATATTGCCTTGGTCTTTAGAAATCAAGGGTGTATCTGGGTAAACGCCAAATTCATTTCGATAACCAAACAAAAATTCACCTGCCTTGATCACATCATCCGTGGCTCCCACTCTTCCTGAACCTTCGATGATCGGTTGAGAAATCCCATCCCGGAATCCAAAATGCTCCTTGTTATTTGGTTGGGTTTGGCCATCAATCTTATAAACCTCCTGTAAGCCCATAGAAGGAAACTCTTCTTTTAACTGTACATAATAATCCAAGCAAACTTTCTTATCCTTTTCTAAATCATTTTCATCGGCTTTATCTCTGCCAAAAATCATGAGGCAAAGGTGGATGGAATCATTTTGATTGGCACTCCATTCATTTTGATTGGCACTCCATTCATTTTGATTGGCACCCCAAATCCATTTATCCGGATCGCTTTCCCCTTCATCTCCCAAAAGTCTTTTGCGATGGGGAGATACGATCCCCTCTCTAAACTCACGAGAGAAGGAAGCAAGGTTTTCTTCTTCTAATCCAAGCGCTCTTAATCCTGGGTGTGTGAATGCAATATTTAAATGAGTCTCCGCAATTTCATCTTTGCCATGAATGTGCTTGGCTGAAGTCATCTTCAACCAGGAGGTTTTCAACCACTTTTTAAACAAAGTAGCATCCGTGATTTGCAAATAGGCAAACCTCGAATACTTCATATGGGCATATCCACGAATTACATAGCCTTGGATATTTTCGAGTTCTAGCATGTTCATAGGTAGATCTTAAATAAGTTTAAGGTAGCGAGCAGCTTGC
>JAHEBE010000140.1 GCA_024642365.1 Algoriphagus sp. | reverse complement strand
CTTCCTTGAATGTGAGAGAATGGGTTGGAAAAGACCCCACTCGAATCGTGATCGATTCTAACTTAGAATTGACAAAGTCCTTGAAATTATTTGATCAATCTATTCCTACGATTTGCTTCAATACCATCAAATCTGAAAAATTAACTAACCTTGAGTTTGTCCAAATGAACCTTGGTTTTTCTGTGGAGGATGTTCTCCACGAACTTTCCAATCGTAATCTCCAAAGTATAATTGTAGAAGGCGGAAGCTATCTACTTACCAAATTCATCGAGTCGGAACTATGGGATGAGGCAAGAGTGTTTAAAAGTTCAGGAATTTTTGGAGCCGGTATTCCTGCACCAAAATTGAAGCAGAAACCGGCAGAAACCTATTCCATTCAAGACGATCTTTTACAAATCTATTACCATGTCTGAAAATCTATATATTCCATCTCAAGCGACAAAGTCCGAAAAGTATGAAGCGATTTTACCTCAAATCGAGTCATTAATTTTAGATGAGGAAGATCTTTACGCCAACCTTGCAAACATTTCAGCGGCATTGAAAGAAGCCTTTGGGTTCTTTTGGGTTGGGTTTTACTTGGTAAAAGGAGAACAATTGGTACTTGGTCCTTTTCAGGGACCTATTGCCTGTACTCGGATTAATCCTGGAAAGGGAGTCTGTGGTACTGCATGGGTAGAAAAGAAAACACAACTGGTACCAGATGTGGAGCAATTCCCCGGACATATTGCCTGTAGCGCAGCTTCCAAATCAGAAATCGTCGTCCCAGTGCTCAAAAATAACGAAGTGGTGATGGTGCTGGATGTGGACAGTGACGAACTGGATGATTTTGATACGGTCGACCAAGTTAATTTGGAACGACTAATGCAGATTCTTGAATCGACATTTTAAGCAATAGAAATCCCCAAGAGGCAATCAGATTTATTGGCGAAAAAATCTTTGAAGTATCTCTATTACTTCTGTTTTTCGCTCCACTTGACCCATGTGACCAACTCCCTCCAACTCATAATAAGTGGAAAAAGCATGCGTTTGAAGTCTGCTGGATTCAATTTTCACAGCACCATCCTCAGTACCTGCGATTAAAAGTTTGGGACCTTTGTATTCCTCCAATACAGAAATTCGAGCTTTTCGATCCCGCATTGCCTGGGTAAAAGCAATCAAGCCTGCTTGTGAAGATTGCATCGCCTGTGCCACTGCATTTTCAATTTCTTTTTCAAAAAGCAAGCGATTTGATGGAGTAAAAAGGGGTGGGACAAAGGAGCTGACAAATTTTTCTGCGCCTTGTTTTTTGATAAATGCGAGCGCTTTGTTTCTGGAGTGCTTCTTTTCCTCGTCATCCGCAAAAGCGGTAGAGTGGATGAGGCCGATTCCCTTGATTCTATTTCCCATAAGCTCGAGTAATGCCAATGCGACATATCCTCCTAGCGAGTGTCCAACTACAAAAGGATTCTTAATCTGTTGCTCTTCCATCCATTCTTCAAGCATAACCGCAACTTCCTCTAGGGAAATGTGGTCGCCTTCTATTGGGCTCTTGCCAAAGCCTGGTAAATCGGGATAATAGACATGAAAATGTTCAGAAAGTAAAGAAGCAATTTCTTCCCACATCGCTCCGATTTCACAAAACCCATGAATAAAGACAATTGGCTGCCCTTTTCCTTTTTCAGAAAAATGAATGTGAGCCATGAAAATTAAAATTAGGCAGTTTTTGACACCTGAACGAGGCTTCGAACAGCTTCTGCTATTCCCTCGGGATCAAATCCACATTCGCGATGCAATTCAATTTGCTCGCCATGCTCGATGACTTCATCAGGAATTCCCAACCGTTTCACTTGAGCTTGGTAGCCATGGTCGCTCATCCATTCGACTACCGCAGATCCAAAACCACCCATCAGGCAGCCGTCCTCTATAGTGACAACTTTTTTGAATTTGCTAAAAATTTCATGAAGTAATTCTCCGTCCAATGGCTTCACAAATCTCATGTCATAGTGAGCAGGGTTCAGTCCTTCTTTTTGGAGGGCTTCGCAGGATTCTACCGCATAATTTCCGATGTGTCCAATAGTCAAAATGGCAACTTCCTCACCTTCTTTTACAATTCTACCTTGACCGGTTGGAATCTGTTCAAAAGCAGTTCTCCACTCTGGCATCACTCCAGCTCCTCGAGGATATCGTATGGAATAAGGCCCCTCATGAAGAGAGCCTGAATACATCATATTTCTTAACTCCTCTTCATTCATCGGAGCAGCAACCACTAGATTTGGAATGCAACGGAAATAGGCAATATCATAGGCTCCATGGTGAGTCGGTCCATCTGCGCCAGCAAAACCGGCACGATCGAGACAAAGCACAACCGGTAGATTTTGAAGACAAACATCATGAACTACTTGGTCGTATGCACGCTGCATGAAGGTCGAGTAGATGTTACAGAAAGGGATCAATCCTTGAGTGGCTAATCCTGCTGAAAAAGTAACTGCATGCTGCTCAGCAATTCCAACATCGAAAGCTCGATCTGGCATCTCCTTCATCATAATATTCATGGAAGAGCCTGAAGGCATCGCAGGCGTAACGCCCATGATTTTCTCATTCATCTCGGCTAGCTCTACAAGCGTATGTCCAAAAACATCTTGGTATTTTGGCGCCTGAGGCTTACTTGGAGTTTTCTTATAAATCTCCCCAGTGACTTTATCAAATGTACCGGGCGCATGCCAGGTTGTTTTATTTCCATTTTCAGCAGGTGCGTAACCCTTTCCTTTGACGGTTACGCAATGAAGAATTTTTGGACCGGGAATATCTTTTAGGTCTTTTATTATTTCTGCCAAATGATTTACATCATGTCCATCAACTGGCCCGAAATACCGAAGGTTAAGCGATTCGAATAAGTTACTTTGGTTAAGCAAAGCGGATTTGATGCCACCCTCAACTTTTGAAATCACCTCTTGAGCGCTAGCCCCAAACTTGCTGAATTTTCCAAGCAATTTCCAGACCTCGTCCTTTACTTTATTGTAGGTGTGTGAAGTGGTGATATCGGTCAAATAATCTTTTAATGCTCCAACATTAGGATCGATTGACATGCAATTGTCATTCAAAATAAT
The DNA here is from genome assembly GCA_024642365.1 of Algoriphagus sp. Lineage (GTDB taxonomy): Bacteria > Bacteroidota > Bacteroidia > Cytophagales > Cyclobacteriaceae > Algoriphagus. Next base: position 4,543 of record JAHEBE010000140.1, on the reverse strand, counting down.
CAGGAGATTTGTATCACTCACCCCAGCATGGTTCATCGCTTCAAATGCCATTCCTCCAGTCATCGATCCATCACCAATAACCGCGACATGCTGTATTTTTGATTGCTTGTATTTGGAGGCGACAGCCATACCGAGCGCAGCAGAAATAGAAGTGCTCGAATGTCCTACGCCAAACGTATCAAATTCGCTTTCTTTTCTCTTAGGGAAACCTGAAAGACCTCCGTAAACTCGGTTTGTATGAAAATTATCTCTTCTACCGGTAAGAATTTTATGTCCGTAAGCTTGATGTCCAACATCCCATACCAATTGATCTTCGGGAGTATTTAGCACATAATGAAGTGCAACAGTCAACTCTACTACTCCCAAACTTGCACCAAAATGACCTCCATAAACAGAGACATTATCGATTATAAATTGGCGCAACTCATCACAAACTTGCACCAGTTTATCCTTATCAATTTTTTTAAGGTCAGCGGGGCTATTTATTTGGGATAATAATTCTCCTGGTTTTATCAGCATTCGGATTCTTCAATTTGACATAAAAGATAACATTACTTATAGGATAATGTTTTCCCACAATAATTTGTATCAACAGTCTTTATTCTTTCAACGGCCAATCCAATTAAGTTTTGCCATTATTGGATATCTTTGATCGTCAGTGGCAAAATTAACCATTAATTTAAATATCCTTTGAGTTTCGAAATCAAATTACCGCTCTTCGAAGGTCCTTTCGACCTGATGCTCTTTTTTATTGAGCGGGATGAGCTGGATATTTATGACATTCCTATCTCCAAGATAACCAATGATTTCTTAGATTATATCCATCACCTGGAGAAAATGGAGATTGAAGTGGCCAGTGATTTCATATTGTTTGCGGCTACATTGATGAAGATCAAATCTAGAATGCTGCTCCCTAGACCTGAGCTGAACGAAGCCGGTGAAGAGGTAGATCCTCGTGAGGAATTGATTCGAAATTTATTGGAGTATAAAAAGTATAAATCTGTCATCTCAGATCTAGCCAATTTGGAATTAGATCGACTTTCAAAAGAAAAACGAGGTAACATTGCGGCAGAGCTTCATGCCTTATCCAAAGTCGAGGATGTAGATGCTGAAATGCAGCACGTGGACCTTTATAAACTTTTAAAAGTTTTTCAGCGGACGATGTCAAAAATGGCCGCAAGGGAAGATCAAACTACACACACTGTAGTCCAATATCCCTATACCATCACGCAGCAAAAAGACTTCGTATTGGAAAAAATTAGCTTTAAAAAGCAAGTTCCTTTTACAGATTTTATAGCTTACAAGTCAGATAAAATATTTGTGATATATACGTTTTTAGCGATTCTAGAGCTGCTTCAATTAGAGCTGGTTACTATTGTGATCGGTGAAGGATTCAATAATTTTTGGGTAGAAAAGACCGAACCGTTGGCGATCGCTTAGGTATGAAGTTGGACAATAAGAAAATTTTTCAAACACTCAATCCCAATAAAGTATGGGTTCCCGTGATCATCGGGTTGGCCATTGTTTTTGGGATGTTCTACTTTGACCCATCTGTGAATGCCAATAGCCTCAAGGTTATCATGGATGCTTCCATTGGATGGATAATTATGGCCGCAGTATTTATTTTGGTTAGGGATGCTGGTTATGTCTACCGGATTCGAGCCATTACAGGTGGTCAACTTACTTGGGTTCGAGCTATTTATGTCATCATCCTTTGGGAATTTGCGTCTGCGGTAACTCCTTCTGTTGTTGGTGGAACTGCAGTTGCTATGTTTATTCTCAATAAAGAAGGGATTAAACTAGGCAGAGCGATTGCTTTTGTAATGGTCACGGCGATCTTGGACAATCTGTTTTTTGTGATCGGCGCTCCCATCATCCTCTTTTTCGCTCAGGGAAATATTTTTCCTTCAAGCAAAGTTTTAGAATCTCAGATGCAAAATAGTCTGGAAGCGATCTTTTGGATCAGTTATGGGCTATATGCATCGTATAGTTTAGTGATGGCCTTGGCGCTATTTTATCGACCGCGGATATTTAAGTGGGTATTGATTAAGATTTTCTCCATTCGATTTCTCCGAAAGTGGAAGCATGACGCGGATGAATATGGCAACCAAATCATAGAGGCATCTAAGGAATTAAAGGGGAAAAATTGGCAATGGTGGCTTCCGCTAATTCTGGCTACGATCTTTATTTGGTCCTCTCGATACTTTATGTTGAATGCTTTGATTTCAGCATTTGTACCGCTTAGCCTTGAGCAAAATGTCATAGTTTTTGCAAGACAAGTAATCATGTGGATTGTGATGATGATATCTCCAACGCCAGGAAGCAGTGGAACAGCGGAGTTTTTCTTCGCTCAATTTTTCACCCAATTCTTGGAAGGATACACCTTTATCACCAGTATTTTGTGGCGTTTGTTATCCTATTATCCTTACCTGATTTTAGGAGCCGTGTTTTTGCCTAGATGGATAAAGCAGGTTTTTTTCAAAAAAAAGAATAAAAAAACTAACCCCGATGTTCGGAAGTCTTAATCTAATTCAGCTAACCAACATTACACAAGGAGTGCTTTTCTCTCCTCAGGTAGATCGGTTGATTGAGCAAATTAGCATTGACTCGAGACAAGTCTATAATCCAGCCAAAACCCTATTTGTTGCCTTAGAAGGAGCAAAAGCAAAAGGGGAGACTTTTGTCCCAGCTTTGATAGAACTTGGCGTAGAAGTTTTTTTGGTCCCATTAGATTCCGCTGATTCCTTTGCAAAAAGATTTACGGCACAATCTTTTATTGGAGTTTCGGATACTCGAAAAGCGCTTCAAGAAATCGCAAAATATACTCGAGCACAGTTCAAAGCACCTGTCGTCGGAATTACAGGAAGTAATGGCAAGACCATCGTAAAAGAATGGCTGGCTCAACTCTTAAGTCAAAGTTTTGCGGTGGCGAAAAGTCCAAAAAGCTATAATTCTCAAGTCGGGGTTCCGCTGTCAATTTTTGGAATCAAAGCAGATCATCAACTGGCCATTCTAGAAGCAGGAATTTCGAGGGCTGGAGAAATGGCTGCATTAGCATCCATGATTCAACCGAACTTGGGAATAGTTACCAATATCGGAACCGCTCATCAGGAGGGATTTGAAACTATTGAGGCCAAGCTAGCAGAAAAAATCAGCCTTTTTAAAGGAGCAGATTTGATTATTTATTGTGCCGACCAAGAGCTGGTCAAGCAGCAAATGGAAAGTCATTTTCCGGCTTCTAAAAGAATTGATTGGTCAGATCATCCGGGGACTACTTTTACAAGGTCTCTCAAATTAGAAACGGGGCAAGCGCGCTTGATTCTCTTAAAAGATGATTTAAGCACCTACACATTCAACCTTCCTTTTTCTGACGCAGCATCGCTTGAAAACATTACTCATGTGATCATTGCCGCACTTACCTTGGGACAAGAAGCCGCGCTCATTCAATCTGGAATCAACCATCTCAGGCCAGTGGATATGCGCCTGACTTTAAAACCCGGGATCAATGATTCCTTGATCATTGATGATACCTATACCAATGATTTAGCGGGCTTGAAGGTGGCGCTGGATTTTATGCAGCAGCAACGGCCCAAACGAAAGAAGTTTTTGATTCTTTCGGATATGTTGCAGCAAGGTGACCCCGCTCAACTTTATTCAGAGGTTTTGGCATTGATCGACCAATATCAATTCGATTCGGTTTTTGGAGTAGGTAATGAAATTCGGCTTTTAGAAAAAGGGCTTGGAGAGAAGTTTAAGTTTTTTCGATCGACCGACGAATTACTTCAAAAACTTTCGCCTGATTCATTTTCAAATGATTTGATATTGATCACTGGCGCCCGATCTTTTGGGTTTGAGGCAATTGTCAATCGACTTCAGCAACGAATTCATGGAACTTCGCTGGAGATAAACCTCAATGCGCTTACCCATAATTTCAATTTTTATAAACGGAAGATCAAGCCAAGCACAAAAGTCATGGTCATGGTTAAGGCCTTTGCCTACGGAGGTGGAGCTGCGGAAATCGCAAATCACCTCCAAACTTTGGGCGCAGATTACCTTGCGGTGGCATTTACTGATGAGGGTGTTTCGCTGCGCAAAGAAGGAATTCGGCTACCAATTATGGTTTTGAATCCTGCCGAAGAATCATTTTCATTATGTCAGGAATTTGAGTTGGAACCGGTGGTATTTTCCCTTTCTTTTTTCCAAAACCTCGCATCTTGGTGCACGCGTCAAAATTCTTGGTTGAAAATTCATCTGGATTTGGACACGGGTATGCATCGCTTGGGTTTTGATCCAGCAGACTTGAACGAATTGGATCTGTTGATCAAGGCCCATCCAAAATTGGAAATTGCTTCCATCTATACGCATTTGGTGGGAGCGGACGAAACGATACACAGCGAATTTTCCAAAAAACAGTTTCAGCAATTTATTGAGATGAAGGATCAAATTTTTAAATCATTGACCTATTCTCCGATTTGCCATGCCTTGAATTCTGCCGGAATTATCGCTTTTCCTGATTTTCAATTCGATATGGTTCGTTTGGGAA
>JAHEBE010000466.1 GCA_024642365.1 Algoriphagus sp. | reverse complement strand
CTCTGAAAGGAGTTGATGTTGCCATATATCTGGTGCATTCTATGAATGCTTCTACAAGGTTGAATCAAGGAAGTTTTGAGGATACAGATTTGCTTTTAGCTGATAATTTCAGCCGAGCTGCTTCCATCAATCAAGTGAAACAGATAATTTATTTAGGAGGTTTGTTGCCTGACGAACCCGAAGAAACTTTATCAAGGCATTTGAAAAGCCGGCTTGAAGTAGAAAAAACCCTTGGCTCTAGGGAATCAAGCCTTACTGCACTTCGGGCTTCTATTATTGTTGGTCCGGGAGGTTCATCGTTTGATATGATCAAGAACTTGGTGAATCGACTTCCTGTACTAATGTGTCCGAAATGGACGGAATCACTTACTCAACCAATTTCTTTGAAAGACACCCTGGAGATCATGGAATCTTGTGTCGGAAATCCAAATGTTTTTGATTCAGCTATCGAAATTGGTAGTCCAGAAGTAATGTCCTATCGGAAAATGCTGGAACGAACTGCAACTGTAATGGGCAAAAAGAGATTCGTTTTTTCCGTACCGGTTTTTTCCTTGGGGCTTTCTAAATTTTGGGTGGGACTTTTTGGAGATAGTCCGCCGCAATTGGTGTCACCTTTGGTAGAAAGTTTGAAGCATACTTTGACGGTTTCTCCAGAGTTGACCTTCAAGGAAAAAGATATCGACTACCTGAGCTATGAAGAATCAGTGGATGAAGCATTGAACTCTAAAGAAGAGGCCAAGCTCCCTACATTTTCTAAAAAGGAATCAGTGAAAAATACCGTGCGGAGCATTCAGCGGATGAAAAACGTGAATGGGAATTCTGCAGTATGGGTAGCAAACAGATACAACCTTTGGTTGCCTAGTTTTTTTAAATTTTTGATTAATGGGAAATCAAATGGGAATGGCTCAATTGGGTTTCATTTACTCAATGGAAAGAAGCCGATGTTGGAATTAACTTTAATTCCTGACCGAAGTGATGTCGATAGGCAACTTTTCTACATAACAGGTGGTTGGTTAGTTAGAAGATTTGATTACGGCTGGCTCGAATTTAGAGGCGTATTAGACAACCGGTATATGATTTCTGCCATTCATGAATTTGTTCCCAGATTACCATGGATTATTTATTTGAATACGCAGGCAAGAATGCATCTTTGGGTCATGAATCGGTTTAATGCTTATTTGAGTAAGCGGAAAGATTGAATTTCTAAAATGAATTACGAACCAATTAATAACTAGTGCAACATGAAACATTTGTCATTTAAAAATGGAGATCAGATTCCGGCCCTTGGACTTGGTACCTGGAAAAGTAAACCGGGAGAAGTTAGGAAAGCTGTCTATTGGGCAATTCAGGCTGGTTATCGTCATATCGATGGCGCTGCGATCTATCAAAATGAAAAAGAAGTGGGGCAGGGGATTGCGGATGCGATTGAAGCTGGACTAGTAAAGCGTAAAGACCTTTTTGTCACTTCAAAGCTTTGGAATAATTCGCATCGACATGAGGATGTTCATTTGGCCATCGAGAAATCACTTTCAGATTTAAGGTTGGATTATTTGGATCTTTATTTGATTCATTGGCCGATTGCCTTCAAGCCAGGGATTGGTTTTGCCCAAAAAAGAGAAGATTTTTTCACTTACCACGACGTACCATTGAGCCAGACTTGGGAGGCGATGCAAGAGGTGCAAATAAAAGGATTGGCGAAGCATATTGGGGTGTCCAATTTCAATCAGGCCAAACTTGGTGAAGTAATGAAAATAGGCGGCCAGATTCCAGAAATGAATCAAGTAGAAATGCATCCTTTCTTACCTCAAGAAGGATTAGTGGAGTTTTGTGCCGCAAATGGAATATTGATGACTGCTTATTCCCCGCTTGGATCGCCAGATTCTAGAAATGAAAAGCATGTAAACGATCCGAAATTATTGGAAAATCCTGTTGTTCTTGAAATTGCTAAAAAACATGGAATTTCTGCAGGGCAAGTTTTAATTACCTGGTCTATAGAAAGAGATATCGCAGTGATTCCTAAATCTGCCAATGAAAATCGAATTAAGGAGAATTTTGAATCTTCAAAAATCAAATTGGATGCTCAGGACATGATGGAACTAAGAGATATTGGAGTTTCGCATCGTTTTG
>JAHEBE010000139.1:6323-7712 GCA_024642365.1 Algoriphagus sp. | reverse complement strand
TAAATGTCGGCTCCTTATGCATCGTCATCGCATTCTTTGGAGTATCATTTTCTTTCCTTAGCCTCCGTAAAAAATTTCCAGAAATGCATCGACCTTTTTATGCTCCTGGAGGAAAAATCCTAGGTTATTTTTCTGTGACCAGTACTTTTTTCATGCTTATCGCCATGATTTACCCTGGAAGTCCTGCCGCTTTAGCTTGGCCTTTGGAATGGGGAATCTTTTCTGTATTTACATTACTTGGATTGGTTTTTTGGCGTATTTCTGCAAAAAGCAGGAATTCTGTTCCTAAAAAAGAACGTGATTTCTTGATCTTGGAAAAATATGCCTGATTTAGAATTTCAAATTCAATAAATTGAAATTAATTGATCCTTAAAAAGGTATTAATTCTTAATCGAATAGTGAGAAACGGCTGAAATAAATCAATAAATCGAGTACTATTTTAAAGATGGAGTTAGAAAAGAGAGTTTTAGGAAAAAACGGATTAACCGTTTCTGCGATTGGCTTAGGCTGCATGGGAATGAGCTTTGGCTACGGCCCTGCAAAAGACACGAAAGAAATGACTCAGTTAATCCACGAAGCTGTGGATCAAGGCGTTACTTTTTTTGATACTGCGGAGGTTTATGGACCATTTACAAATGAAGAGCTAGTAGGTAAGGCTTTGAAACCATTTAAAGGTAAAGTAGTCATTGCTACTAAGTTTGGGTTCGAATTTGATCCCCAAACAAATAAGATGATCGGAATCAATTCAAATCCTTCCACTATTAAGAATGCGGTTGATGGTTCGTTAAAAAGGCTTGGGATAGAATCAATTGACTTGCTATACCAGCATCGTGTAGATCCATCAGTGCCCATTGAGGAAGTCGCTGGGACTGTTGCAGATTTGATCTCTGCAGGAAAAGTAAAGCATTTTGGATTATCTGAAGCAGGGGCACAGACTATTCGAAAAGCGAATGCTGTTTGCACGGTAGCCGCTCTTCAAAGCGAATATTCCCTTTGGACTCGAAAACATGAAAATGAAATTATTCCCACGATCGAAGAATTAGGAATAGGCTTAGTAGCCTTTAGTCCACTGGGTAAAGGGTTTTTGACTGGAAAAATTAATTCCCAAACTCAGTTTGAAGAAGGAGACATCAGAAATATACTACCTCGATACACTGCAGAGGCTAGAGAAGTCAATGCTGCACTGTTGGAGGTGATCGACCAGTTTGCAAGAGAAAAAGGATTTAGCCACGCACAAATCGCTTTGGCTTGGGTTTTAGCTCAGAAACCTTGGATTGTTCCGATTCCTGGAACTACAAAATCAAACCGACTTTCAGAAAATCTTGGAGCCCTTCAGGTGAAATTTTCGGGAAGTGAATTGGAACAAATGGAAAAACTATCCAGTCAAGT
>JAHEBE010000139.1:0-6223 GCA_024642365.1 Algoriphagus sp. | reverse complement strand
CCTTCATAAGCGCCGGATAATAAAACTAATCCTGAAATTTCCTGAGGTACTTCATTGGCAGCGCAAATGGCGGAAGCTACGCCCAAGCTATGTCCTAAAACAACCAATTTTGAAAAACCTAAGCCCTTTACATAGTTGACCGACTCGGCCAAATCCGCATACCATCGATCTCTGCCAGGATTGTCTCCTCTATTTCCACCTGATAATCCATGACCCCGATAGTCTAATCCAAAAGTGACATAACCATTTTCTGAAAAAGGTTTACCAGCCATTTCATAAGGCCCACTATAAGCTGTGATTCCATGTAAAATTAGGACAGCAATATCTTTTTTGTTAGCTGGAATAGAATCTGGATTCCATCTTCTTAGGAATAAAGTTTCTCCATCACTCGTAGTTATTAAATGATGCGGCTCTTTAAATTCCTCTTGGAGGACTTTTGCACGCGCTTGAGTAACACTACTGTGTTGCGTTTTAGATTCAACTGGATAATAGGCAAGTATTAAGCCTGAGACTAAAGTTATTCCTACCAAGGAAAGGAGGATAATTACTACTTTTTTTAGGGTCATTGTTTTTATAGTTTTTTAGTCTCGAGTCTTTTTGATCAAACATGCAAATTAAAAAACTGCGCCACCATCAATACTGATTACAGCTCCGGTAATGTAACTGGCTTGGTCTGAAGCAAGAAATAAATACAAGTTGGCAACTTCTTCAGGGCTTCCCATTCGCCGCAAAGGAACCTTTTCAGTGGCACTTTGAATAATATTTTCAGGAATTGTATCAACCATCTCTGTAGCGATAAAGCCTGGTGCTATCGCATTCACAGTGATTCCTTTGGGTCCTAATTCCCTAGCCCAGACCTTGGTCATGCCAATAACTCCCGCCTTGGAAGCCACATAATTGGTCTGTCCAAAATTCCCGTAAAGTCCCACAATAGAGGAGGCTTGAACTATTCGGCCATATTTATTTTCGATCATGTAGGGCGCAACAGCCTTTGTGCAATTAAAGCAACCTTTCAAATTAATATCAATGACCTTTTCAAATTGTTCTTCAGTCATTTTCAAAAGGGTCGCATCTTTCAAAATTCCAGCATTATTTATTAGGATATCAATTTTACCAAATTCAATTTTAACTTCCTCGGCCGCTTTTTGAACCCCTTCAAAGTCACTGATGTCCAACTCGAGAAAGGAATATTTACCCCCAAATTTTTCGAGCTCCTGGAGTAATGCCAATCCTTTTTCCCTGTCCAAATCCCAAATTATCAGATTGGCCCCTTCTTGGGCAAATCGTAAAGCAGTCGCTTTACCAATTCCTTTGGCACCTCCGGTGATAACTGCAACTTTATTGGTTAAAGAATTCATGGAGATTTTATTTCAGTTTTATGTTTATTTTAATTTATCACTCCAATCGCACACAAAGGGTCGTTTACAGTGATTGCCAATGAGGTAACTAAGTACAAGATAATCCCATCAGATTCAGCAAAATAGCTCGCTTTTTCCACACCAAAGAAATCTCTGATTTCTCCCAACTTCTGTCCCTTCTTCACACTACTTTCCAATTCAACAGCCGGATACCAACAGCCTTCTTCACTCGCTGTACTCACGAGCATTTTATCTAAATACTGAACCTCATGAGTAGAATGCTTACCTGGAATTACTTCCAAAAATTGAAGGACATTGCAAACCGCTACTTTATACTCCTCGACTTCTTTAATAGACCAGCGCCCACATTGACCAAGTTCGGCCAAGAAACCAGGAGTCCCACATTTTGCTGCAGCGCCGATAGAGCCATTTTCTGAAACAGATCCAACCACATAAGGAAATCCAAGTAGGGCAGAGAGTTCCCTCGATTGGGAAGCTACTTCCGGACCTCCTAATTGTGAGTAAATCACAAAAGGAACTAAGCCTTCATGAATATCTCCTCCATGGAGGTCTAAGAAAAAATCTGCTGCCTGTTGAAACTCATTGATCTGATAAGCAATTCGCTCGCTGACCGTTCCAGTTGCTTTTCCAGGAAAAACTCGGTTTAAATTTTTCCCGTCAAATGGTCCATAATATTGCATTCGGGCAAGAAAAGCTGCAGGATTTACAGGATGGATAATTAGGATAGTTCCACTGACTTCCGCCGGATCAATTTCATTTGCCAATTGAATTGCCGTCTCAATGCAAGGATACTCGCCTCCATGGACACCAGCGGTTAGTAGAATGGATTTTCCGGGCTGAGCTCCATGAATGAAAGTAAATGGCATTTCGACAGGCGTTCCGGGAACTTGGATATAACCTCTGATTTTTGAATTGGCTTTCGATTCGCTATTTTCTGAAAAGTGATTTTTTATTAGTTGGATCATATTGGGTTTTTCGGTTTTGGTAAATAATTTATTAAAAAATCGGGAGGGACTTAAGGGTAATACTAGGTGAATTCATTTTCTTAAATTAAAGTTTGGGAAGTTTATCATCGGGTTTATGGCTTTTGGGAGAGGAAATAAGGATTTATGTCAAGCCAGTAAAATAAACAGTAAATCGTTTTGTGATTTAATGGAAAGGTAAATATCCATAATAATAGTAGTTTGCTTTTCGTAGTCAAATCTCAAATTAACCATTTTTCAATCATGCAAATCAAAAGAAGAGATTTCGTTAAAATTCTAACCCTTGCCGGGATTTTGCCACAACAATTTTTAAAAGGGGAGGACCTTAGTCATCATTCTGATGATTTGTTTGACCCAAAGGGTCGCAATGTAAAGTCAAACCTATTATCGAAGAATATTGACGAGGTTTATGATGAAGCAATTGTAATTGATGGGTTGATAATTGCCCGCAATTGGAATGAAGACTCATTCGAAGCCCTTCAAAAATCTGGATATACAGGTTTCAATGCTTCTTTGGATACAGGTAATTTAGCTAATGCCCTTAAAAATTTAGCCGAATGGCAAAAACGAATAAAAGAGAATCCCGACCGATTAACACTTGCCACGAGCTCAGATGATTTTATCCAAGCAAAAAAAGAGAAGAAGGTGGCTGTGATGCTAGGCTTTCAGAATTCTACAATAATTGAAAACTCAATTGATAATTTGGACACGCTTTATCAAGCAGGTACTCGCTGGATACAATTAACATACAACGAACGAAACTTAGTGGGGGATGGCTGTACAGAACGTACAAATGCCGGTCTATCCGATTATGGAATCGAGGTGGTTGAGCGAATGAATGAATTAGGGATTATCATAGACCTTTCTCATTGTGGAGTACAAACTACCAATGATGGCATCAAATTCAGTAAAACAGCTGTTTCTATCAATCATTCGATGTGTGAGGCATTACACAAAGATCACCCACGCGCAAAAACAGATGAACAGATTAGATCCATGGCAGATAAAGGTGGGGTAATGGGAATTATCTCTTTGGGCTATATGATTGGACCAAATTTAGGGAAAGACACCACCTTGGAAACTTATGTTGATCATATCGAACATGCAGTCAAAATTGGCGGAATCGATCATGTGGGATTAGCGTCAGACTTTGCCATTCAAGGACTAAAAGCCTCTGGGGCTACTCGTGAAAATTGGTACGAGCCACGTCTGACGAGTTTCAAACCATCTTATAAAGTACAGTGGCCTCCTTGGATTCCTGAACTTGACACTACTGACCGATATCGAAGCGTTGCTAGCTTGCTTGACAAAAGAGGCTTTAGCACGGGAGATATTGAGAAAATTCTTGGGCAGAACTGGCTTCGCTTTTTTCGGGAAACATTAAAGTCTTAAAATTTTCATTTAATCTTTTGTTACCGATTTCTTAAGCTATTATTCTTAAATTCTAATTATGAAATATTCAATGATTCTGATTTTTTTGGCATTCAACGTAATGGCAGGATTCAGCCAGACGGATCCATCAGACAAGATAATTTACGATGTGGTATTCCGAGAAAACCTTGCTGGGACTTACGAAAAGCGACAAATTTCTGAAAATAATTTTGAGTATTATTATACCTACACCGATAGAGGCAGAGGTCCCAAATACACGGAAATCATCTCTCTGAACAATCAAAATTTTATAAAAGATCAGACTATAAAAGGTGTCAATTATTTGAATGTAGCTATCGATGAACGTTTTTCCAGTAAGGAAAATACAGGAACTAGCCAAAACTTGATGGGCATCTCTGAAGGCGATTTTTATGGAGACAAACTTTATTTTCGTTATGATGGCTCACCTGCAGTTTATGAGGTTTTAGCTCAACTTTTGTTGAAATCTGAAACTGGTAAAGTAGATCTCTATCCTCAAGGGAATGCTGAGCTTACAAAAAATATTCCCTTCAGGCTTTCAGATGGTACTTCTGTGAATTTTTTAGCTATCAAAGGGTTAGAACTTGATCCTACTTATATCTGGATGAAAGGAGATCAAATGGTCTGTAAGATTTCAGGAAACCTACATATCGTAAGACAAGATTTAATTGGGATGCGTTCTGAAATGAAAACACTTCAAGACGATATTGAAGACAAAAGCCTGCTTGAGGTCGCAAAGACCTTGACCCATAAAATGGATAAGGCTATAATTCAAAACGTGAATGTATTTACTGTAGAAGGCAAATTGCTTTTAAATCAAGACGTTTATGTGGACGCAAAAAAAATTAAGGCCATTCGCTCAACTGGAGAGGTAATAAGTGATAAAGAAGCCACTTTAATAGATGGTACAGGAAAGACATTAATGCCTGGCATGTTTGACATGCATACCCACAATGATAAATTTAGAGGCTTATTGTATTTGGCAGGTGGAGTGACTTCAGTAAGGGATTTAGCCAATAATAAGCAGTTGAAAAGCTTAGCCGCTCAGTTTGAAAGCAACGAAATTATCGGGCCTAACATCGTTATTTACTCAGGTATAATTGATGGCCCTGGGCCTTTTGCCAATCAGCGAAACGTTATTGAAAATCTTGAAGATGGTTTGGCAGAGATTCAAGATTACAAAGACTTAGGATATCAGCAAATCAAATTATACAGTTCAATTAAGCCAGAATGGGTGCTTCCTTTAACAAATAAGGCACATGAACTCGGAATGCGAGTTAGCGGTCATATACCCGCTTATATGACAGCAAGCCAAGCAATAAATCAAGGCTACAATGAGATCCAGCATATCAATATGTTGTTCCTTAATTTTCTATCAGATACGATCGATACCAGAACTCCACTTCGATTCACTATGCCTGCCCAATATGGTGCTGACTTAGATCTGAATTCTCAAGAATATTTAGATTTTGTGAAGCTTCTTAAATCAAACAACATTCTCGTAGATCCTACGGTAGCCATTTTTGAAAATATGTTTGTTTCTCAATCAGGTGAGCTAAGTCCTACCTATCAAGCAATTGCAAGTAGATTTCCTATCATTGAGCAGCGAAGTTTTTATACTGGGGGTATTCCTAAAGAGGGGGCACAAGTAACAAGGTATAAGGAGAGTTTTGATAAGATGCTCGCAGTAGTGGCTGATTTATTTCAAAAGGGTGTAGCCATAGTTCCAGGAACAGATGGTTTACCAGGTTTTTTATACCATAGAGAGCTTGAGCTATATGTTCAAGCAGGTATTCCAGCAGTTGAAGTCTTGAAAATGGCAACTATTAAATCCGCAGAGATTACTGGAGTATCTGATGTTGTGGGTTCAATTGAAGTAGGTAAAAATGCAGACCTCATTCTAATTGACGGAAATCCCCTTACCGACATTAGCGCTATTCGGAAGGTGGAATGGACTATGAAAAGTGGAAATTTATTTTACAGCAAAGAGCTCTATAACTCACTAGGAGTAAAGCACTTTAAATAGCTCTTATTAGACTCATTATTTAAATATATTCAATCATCATTTGATGTTTCAAAAGTCCAAACCTGAAAATTGAAAAGATATCTAGATCACTGAAACTTATAGCAATTCAATAGAAGGAATAAGTTTTTAAATTCACAGGAGTCGCTTTTTTAAATAATCGGGGTTAAGGAAGGAGGAAGTGAGTATTCATTAAAAAAGGCCACATGGGCCTTTTTTAATGATAGAAGTTATTAATACTTTAATTCTTCATCTTTATTCCAGATTCCCCAATAAGCACCTACATCACCTTCTGCACCTACTTTCCATGATTCATCGAAAGACGAGAAATAAAAGACATCAATGGAGTTCAACTTAGACCAGGTCTGGATGTTGATGAAATATTTCATAAAGTTTTCATCCGAAGGAACTGCTCCGTAAAGGGCCGT
>JAHEBE010000465.1 GCA_024642365.1 Algoriphagus sp. | reverse complement strand
AGTGTTGGTTTTTCTTGATCGATGGTTTGTAGCATTTCGATCTGTGCACTTGGGTCCACTTCCTGGATTGCCTGGATGATTTCATAGCTCAAGGGCTGAATGATCATCCCAAAAATTTCAAGGTACTTTCTTTCGTTGAGGATCGGATTGGAGACAATCCCTTTTTCCGGATTTCGCATGGCCGTAGCCTTGCTCTTGTGGACTTGCCCATTTCTTTGAAAAGTAATTTCTGCCGATTCTCCAATTGGGACTAATTTGATTACATCGTAAATATTTTGATGCCGGTATAAACCCTCCTTTCCGATGACGATTCCATGCCGATCGAATTCAGTTTTATTAATGGAAAGAATCACATCCTGAGGTTGAATTTTAGCGGCTTCTAAAAAACCATTTGAGAAAACCTTGGAAACGATCACCCCTTTTGCTCGAGACTGGTTGAGGAGGGGGTTAAAATTTTCGCAATTTTTCTGCACTTTCCCGCCTATTCCTGAAAAATGAGGTTCATTTTGGAGCAGGAGATTTTCGATGATAATCTTTACAAAACTTGCCGGAGTGATGAAACCAATATTTTCAGCATCAATCATCACAGCGGTATTCAGACCCACAACCTTCCCTTCTTCATTGATGCTTGGTCCTCCTGAATTACCCGGATTAATTGCAGCATTCGTCACAAATCGCTCAGTTGAATATTCAGAACCAGAGATGAAATTGGTAATTTCTCCACCAGTGATATTAGGTTCGATCATTCCCATAGGATATCCAATCGCCTTGATTGCTTCGCCTCGAGATGGTGGAATTCCCTCGCTCAATTCCAGGTATTCAATGGGATGAAGAGCCATTTTTTTAAAGCGAATAAGCTCTGAAGTTTTCAGTTTGATAAGGGCTACATCCGGCTCGAGCTGCTTGACAAGGCCTACCACTTCAGCCTCAAAGCTTTCCTCGCTAGTCAACATAGAACTGATTTCGACCTTATCTGAGTTTCTTACAACATGTGCATTCGTCACCATGTAGCCCTCAAGATTTTTATACTTCACAAAAAAACCTGAGCCAGACCAGATGCCAGGAATCTTGATCGATGGATTCAATACAGATTGAATGTCCTCCTCTATGTAACCTTCCACATGGATTTGAACCACTCCGCTCATCATTCGGCGGGCAATATCGTTTAGCTTGCGTTTAGTTTTTGTCATAGCGCTAATCCATTAATTAGGACAAATTCAAGTCTATTAAGACTTTGGCTCAATCAAATCCCACAAATTCCCATAGATATCCTTGAAAACAGAAACAATTCCATAGGCTTCATTAGCCGGTTCGCGAATAAATTCCACTCCTTTGGCAGAATAATTTTTATAGTCACGCCAAAAGTCATCGGTATACAAAAACAGGAAAACACGTCCTCCGGCTTGGTGACCGATCTGAGCAATCTGGGTTTCATTAGCCGCCTTTGCTAAAAGCAGGTGACAGGAAGATCCGGGAGGAGAGACACGGACCCATCGTTTCGTATCACTCATTTCTGTGTCTTCGAGTAACTCGAAGCCTAGTGTGGTGGTGTAATAAGTAATGGCTTCATCGTAGTCTCGGACGAGCAAGGCGATTTGAGAAAGGCTTTGTTTCATTATTTAATTCTAATTTAACTTTCGTGAAGTCAGAAAAAAAATGGACATGAATTCTTCACGTCCATTTTTGATTATTTATTCCAGATAAATGGAGCTTTTCTATGGTATTCTATAGAATCCAACTGATCTACCATGAACCGAGCGAGACTCGAAGCCGAAATTTTTTGGCCTCCGCAGTCTACTGTTGAAGTCTCGAATTCAGTGATTTCATCAGTCAGCTCGATCCAAGATGACCTGACGAGTGTCCAATCTAAATCAGATTTCATAAGCAGATCATATTCATCTTGACGGTTTCTTGTAGAGATAGGGAAGTTGCTATACATGAAATCCGTACCTCCTTTGGTAAATTCTCCTTTCTTATCGGTTTCTGTATCCACATTCAGCCCAGTGAGTACGATGTATCGATTTGATTTGCAGATTCCCAATTCTGAAATGATCTGAGCTGTTGACTCGCTAAAGATTGTTTTAGAGCTCATAGGGATTCCCATCCCAAGATTACTAATCACTGCGTCAGTACCTT
>JAHEBE010000464.1 GCA_024642365.1 Algoriphagus sp. | reverse complement strand
CCCAAGCATCCTTATGCTCCTTTTTCTAAAATTGAATCGGAAGGAAAGATTAGTTATAAAATTTGGGAAGATATGACGGAGTCTGAAAAGGCTCAATTTCCAAACTCCCCTCGTTTTTCAAAAAGCACTCCTGAACTAGCTAACTATGAGTCTTCATTGCGAGATTATGAGATTTATAGAAATAGAGGAACGCATTTCATTGACAAATCTTCCATCGATCAAGAATTGGAAATGACTGCATTTGCTAAAGCCCAAAACCAATACAATTATTTAGAGGCTGAAAACAAAAAAATGACTGTTCCACCAACACATCCTTATGCGCCCTATGTGAAAATCGAGTCTGGAGTTAAGCCGGTTTTTAAATTAGTAAAGGATCTTACCGAGGAGGAAAGAAAGTTAACAGGCTGTTAAATAATTAGCTTTGGCTAATATTTAAGCCAAATTTTAATAAAAGAGGTTGTGGCTGAGGATTGCGAAGATTTGGAGTAGATGGTTGAATAATAGTAGGAAGGATAACTGACCAATTCTTTTCCCAATCTTTAAAAGCTTCTGAATTTCCATTCAAGAATGCTATTGAATTTGCAAATTTTCCAAAATCAAATCTTTCTGAAGCTAGTCCAGCAGCAGTTTTTTCAATATCTAGTGCATTACAAGCTTGCTCATATTGGCCATGAACAGGAATTACCATCACTGGTTTACCCAAATAAAGCGCTTCGCAAATGGATTCAAAACCAGCTGTGCTAACTAATCCTTTGCAAGCAGCCATGTCGCGAAGAAAATTTGTATCATGAACCTGATGGAAACTTAGATTTGTTAAAGGTCTTTCAATCTCAGCTGCATCTTTTTTGTCCCAATAGGCTCGAATCTGAAGCGTTGGATTTGATTTTGCATACGCCAATACCTCTTGTCCATAGCCTGAATTGACCATATAGGTTAGAAAAAAATCACCTTGGGTAGGGTTAAGTTTTTTCACTTCCTCACGCAGCAGGGGAGGGACTACAGTGATTTTAGATGTAGACTCCAATGGATAAAATGAAAGCGCAAATTTTTTGCTTGCTCCCAATGCTGTAAGCCTCGTATTGAGTTTAAAAAAGAATTTATTTAGCCCATTTGAAGGGGCAAAACTGAAACTTGGATGAGCGATCAAGTATTGGTGCCCTATTACCCAATATTCCGCTTTATGGCTAAAAAAACCATTATACAGTCCACCCAGCAAATCATAAAAATTCAAAATTACATCAGGCTCAGTTTCTTTTACTAATCGATTTATTTCATTTAAGCTTTTCTTATAAACTGGAAAATTCCTCAAATTCTGAAGAATAGTTTTTCCTAATAGAATTTTCTTTTCTGCCTTATCTGTTTCAAAATTTGGGCTATCAACTAGTTTTATTTTTATAGGAAATGATTTTGTAAAAAATTCTGGAACAGATCGTCTTTTACTTTTTCCCAAAATAAGCCCTTTGAGTTCGTGCCCTTGTGAGGTAATCAAATTTGAAAAGGCGATCGCTTGAGTCATATGGCCTCGACCTTCTCCTTGAACTATGAAGAGGAATTTCATAGCTAGCGAATGGATGGAGGAGTCAAATCATCCTTGCTTGAGTCGAAAGATACTTCTCTAAGAGTATATTCTTTAATTTCAAAAGTCGAAGACTGCTGCACCGAACTTTGTCCTTGTTTAAAATCCAATTCATTATAAAAAATCAACTGCCAATTTCCTTGATGATCTTCAACTAAAGCACTCATGGTTTCAACCCAATCACCTGAATTAAGGTAGTGAATGCCATCAATGTTGCGATTTTCAGCTTTATGAATATGGCCACAAATAATCCCATCACAATTCTTTGCTCTTGCCATTTTTGTAAGTTCTACTTCATATTTATCAATATATGATACTGCTGATTTGACCTTGTTTTTTACAAATTGTGAAAGTGAGAAATAAGGAAGACCTCTTCGATATCGGTAATTGTTTATAATTCGGTTTAACCAAAGTAAAAATGTATATCCAACGTCTCCTAAATAAGCAATCCAACGCAAATTGGAAGTGATGCTATCGAAGACATCTCCATGAGCAACGAAATATTTTTTCCCAAAGCTTTCATAAATAAGATCTGTCTGAATGGACAAGTTTCCAATTTGAAG
>JAHEBE010000138.1 GCA_024642365.1 Algoriphagus sp. | reverse complement strand
AATTTTGCAAGTGCTGCTCCAGCCAGTGTACTGATTCAGCATCCAAGTGGTTGGTGGGTTCATCCAGAAGCAAAACATCCGGCTCTTGCAAAAGCAGACGACAAAGTGCTACTCTTCTTTTCTCTCCACCCGAAAGGTTCGCAACATTAGCATCGCTCGGAGGAAGTCTAAGCGCATCCATCGCTTTGTCCAGCATCACATCGAGCTCCCATGCGTTAGCCGCATCCAATTTTTCCTGCACTTCGCCTTGGCGAGTGATTAGCTTATCCATGGCATCAGGATCTTCCATCAGGGCTGGATCCATAAATTGCTCGTTGATCGCTTCAAATTCCTTCAGCAAAGCAACAGTCTCATGGACTGCTTCCTCGACGACTTCTTTGACGGTCTTAGTAGGATCTAGTTTAGGCTCTTGCTCCAGCATTCCGACGGTGTAGCCTGGAGACCAGACTACCTCCCCTTGGAATTCCTTATCCATTCCAGCGATTATCCGAAGGAGAGAGGATTTCCCAGAACCATTGAGACCGAGCACTCCGATCTTGGCACCATAAAAAAATGAGAGGTAAATATCTTTTAGAACTTTTTTCTGAGGCGGGTAGATTTTGGAAACTCCGGCCATCGAAAAGATTATTTTTTCAGAACTCATAGGTTAATTTTTACTATATAAAACTCACTTGAGATCAAAGATGGCAAAAAAACCCCTTTCTTAGGATAAGTGCTTTTGAATTAATTAATTTGCGAAAAGTTGAAAACGACCACCTAAACCCAATTGTAGCGAGATGGAGCATCCTTATGGATACATAAAAGAGAATAAAGTTTTTTTGAAAGGTTTTTTGGGTCAGGCAGATCGAGTTATTGGCGAAGTGAAAGAGGATGAGGCTGCTACACTAAAATACTTTGAGGCTCGGTTTGAACAACTCAAAGATAAAGTCGCCAAATTAAAATCAGATATTGAGACGAATGAGAACAAAGGTTCCTTCCTGATGAAATTGATTCATCTAAAAGAATCTTTGATGCAAGGCGATGCCCTAGGAGATTTTGTGCCATTGATTGAGGTATTGAATGAACAGGAATCCCTTCTCAACGAAATAATTCAAAGCAACCGCACCAAAAATCTTGAGGTAAAACAGACCTTGATCACGGAGGCGGAAAGCATGAGAGATAATACCGACTGGAAGGAAACCACTGAGGCGTTTAAAGAACTAAAGCTCCGATGGATCAAAACCGGTCCGGTGGAAAAAGAACTACAGGAACAAATCGAAGAAGAGTTTGAATCGCATGTTCAGCATTTCTTCGAAAACAGAAGGCATTTCTTTGAGGGATTAGCACTTCAGGCTGACGAAAACATCAAAGTTTACGAATCCCTAGTGGAGCAAGCTCGTGAAGCTCATGATCTTGTCGATGTAAAAATGGCTTTTGAAATCTCCAAAAAAATCCAGAAACAGTGGAAA
Organism: Algoriphagus sp.; assembly: GCA_024642365.1. Taxonomy (GTDB): domain Bacteria; phylum Bacteroidota; class Bacteroidia; order Cytophagales; family Cyclobacteriaceae; genus Algoriphagus. Next base: position 6,305 of record JAHEBE010000138.1, on the reverse strand, counting down.
GAAGCGGGGAAAGTTCCAGCGGAAAGAAGACAACCCCTTTGGGATGAATTTTCAAAACTGAACAATCGGATTTTCTCCAAATACAAAAGAACGTTGAATCCAGGACCACAGATGCATCCTCGCGAGTTGATGCGAAAAGTGGAAACTCTTACCGAAGAGATCAAACAGCTGGCAGGAAAGCCTACAAGCTATGAACTCATCGGGAAGGCAAAAGCGATTCAGGAAGAGTGGCGCAAACTGCCACAGCGCAAACCAAAAGAGGCAAATTTAGTCGTTCGCTCTTTTCAATTTTTCTCAGACATTGTTTTTGAAAAAGCATTCTTAGAAAAACTAGTCCATGGCAAATATGAAGACTTTGATCAAAAGCCAGTGGAAGAGCAGCGACAGATCAAAATTGCATTGGTAAAAGATTTACTTCGTCGAGATCAGACGGAATTAGAAGCAGCACAGGCTAATTCTGATAATTTCCGCGTTCAATCAGCTGATTTCGACATAATGATGAAAAAGAAACTATTTAGCGTGAAGCGAAAAGTGGATGTAAAAAATTACATTTTAAAGCAACTTTCTTTTAATTAAAGGAGTACACGTTTAGATATTTAAAAAAAAAGATATTTTTGCACCCTTTAACAAGGAGAACTCTTAAAAAAACAACATATGTACTGGACACTTGAATTAGCTTCGTATCTAGAAGATGCACCTTGGCCAGCCACTAAGGATGAATTGATTGATTATGCCATCCGCTCTGGCGCCCCTATGGAAGTAGTAGAGAATCTTCAGGAATTGGAAGATGATGGTGAACCTTATGAAACCATCGAAGAAATTTGGCCTGATTATCCAACAAAAGACGACTTCTTCTTTAACGAAGACGAATATTAATACTAAAGCCTCGATAGAATCGGGGCTTTTTTTATTTCGAATAGCAAGCGAAGGCTATAGTCCGAGCACTTGTCTTAGTCTGGAATAACCAGTCTTACTGACCGGTACCTGACCTCCGGATCTTAATTTCACGAGGTAATTTTCCCGCTCATAGGGCTCAATCTTGGCAATCTGATTGATATTTAACAAATAGGAACGATGGACCCGAACGAACCGAGCAGGGTCCATGGCTTCCTCCAAGGCCTTCATGGTCATTTTTTTTAGGTATTTACCGGATCCTACATGAATGGCGATGTAATCATCCTCTGCCTCGAAATAAAAAACCTCGTGTGTAGGAATAATTTTTATTTCATTTTTCACACGCACCACTAATCGATCTCTTTTTTCTGCTAACAATGCCAGCTTTTCAGATTTCGATTCTGATTGGAGTGATTCATATTGGTTTAGAAATTTTTGGATGGCCTGATCAAATCGATTTTTTGAAAATGGTTTGAGTAGGTAATCAATCGCTTTGGCATCAAATGCGTTCACAGCATACTCATCAAAAGCAGTCGTGAAAATTACCGCGGGAGGATGATCCAGCAATTCCAACATTTCAAAACCTGTGATTTTTGGCATTTGCACATCCAAAAAAATCAAATCTGGTTGAAATGCTTGGATTGCTTTTAAACCTTCAAAACCATCTTGGCAAATCTGGACAATTTCAAATTGATCAAATTCCTCCAAATATTCTTGGACTAGGCTAGCCGCCAATGGCTCATCATCAATTATCAGTGTTTTGATCATTTCTTTGCGGGATTTTTAATCTTACGGTAAAAAGAGATTCGTCTCGTAGTGTTTCCAACAGGTCCTTTCTTCCAAAAATGAGAAATAACCGACGCTCAACCGAGCTCAGTCCAAAGCCAGTGCCTTTTGCAGGAGCAGCTGTCGGGTCATAAGGGTTTGAGATGGAAATCAACAGGTAGTTTTGATTTTTAGAAATCTCAAGTGTAATCGTAACTGCCTCTGTGACACCATAGAGACCATATTTAATGGCATTTTCTAATAAGGGCTGAATGAGTAACTGAGGAAGTTGAGTAGTTTCGGCAGATTCTGAAACCTCCAAATTCAAAGTCAACCGATGACCGAATCGAACTTTTTCAATCTCTAAATACAACCGAAGGTATTCCAATTCTTCAGTCAAACTGACCCATTTTTGAGGATCTTTTCGAATGGTTCCTCTTAAAAACTCAGATAGTTGAATCACCATTTCTCTTGCTTTATGAGGTTGGGTTACTGCCAAAGCATTAATGGAATTCAAGCTATTGAACAAGAAGTGGGGCTGTAGCTGCTGCCGGAGTTGAGTTAGTTCTGCCTCTTTTGCAAGCGAATTCATCATGGCTTCACGTTGCTGTGATTCTTCCTGTTGCTCAAGCTTAGAAACTACGATGGCAATCAATGCCACCAAGATCTCCGCAATTCCCAGAAAAGCCCAACGCAAATACAGATGCTCGACCAAAAATTCCGAATAAATTGGATCCTCACCAAAAACCCAATTTTGGATAAATCCATGAAGCCATACCGTCACGAAACTCATCAGCAATGGAATGATTAACAGAAGCCAATTATTCCCACCTTTTGGGATATAGAAACTAAAGATGCGCTCCAGGACGAATATTCCAATTAAGAACCCAAGTGTAAAAAGACCTGAATCAGCCAAAGCCAAAGTCATTTCTATTCCATAAAAACTGAGCAACAAAAAGCATCCAAGGAACCAGATTGCTCCGGCCCCTTGGATGATCCATTTTGCTTTATCAGGATTTGAAAATGCTTTTGTGAACAAAACTTGGGTTTTTTATACCTTAATCAATCTCGTTAATAAGATTTGATTTCCAAACCTCCGAAGAAAATTGTACCCTTAATCACTAGCACTTTATCAGAATCGACTTCCATCTGACGATAAACTCGCTTATCTTCTACTCCTGCTGCGATATTGCTCACTTCCGTGCGAACATCCCAGTGTGGCGGTACTACTAATTTCATTCCTCCAAATATAACATCCACCTGCAGCGTGACCATTCCAGAAAAATCAGCCTGCGTGAGGTCTAGGTCAATTCCTCCGAATGCAGCTGTTAATTTTCCGCCTTGGAAATTTTTAGACATTACCCGCTTATTCACGCCACTTAAGATTGCATCGATATTTACCCGATCGGAAAAGGTTGAATTGGTGGTGCCACCCAAACCTGTAAAACCTGAATCTTGACTTTGTGATCCTTCAGATTCACTTGGATTGATCGAATTCGAAACCTTTGATGCACCAGATTTTATTTGAGATCTTATGTCGTCCAATACTCGATTTTCCTGTCGTTTTTTGGTAATGAGGTAAAAACCCATGGCAATCAGGATGATTGGGAAAATGTATCGCTGCAATCCAAAATCAAAGTTGAATTCGCGTTCGAAAAGAAAATAAACTCCCAGAGAAAGGACTACAACCCCAAAAAAACTTTTGAACTCATGCTTGATCAAGGTAAATGTCCCTACTGCGATTAGAATCATAGGCCAGGATAATACCCAATCTGGGAAGAAAAATCCAAGCTTCTTTAATAGAAGTAATACACCCACGGCCAAGATTACAAATCCGAAAATTATTCCGCCGTCATTATTTTGTCTAGCTCTATTTCTCATGATGATTTTGATTTTAAATGATACCCAAAACTAGGTGATCCATTTAAAAGCCAGTATAGCCAATAGGTCAAGCAGGATAAAAAGTCGGTAAAGCACCTGAAACAGTCGGTAAAAATGTAAGCGGAATTTTACCTATTCGGCTGAGCCAGCTAGAAACTCGGCATATCTCATATCCTCTGGAGTGGTGATCTTTATATTTTCAAGATTCCCTGGAATCAAGGTGACTTGCCATCCTTGGTGCTCATATACAGTGGCATCATCAGTAAATTTATCCGATTCGTCCACCTCAAACGCCTTTTTGATTTTTCCGACTTGAAAGGTCTGAGGTGTTTGTACGAGTCTAAAAAATTGTCGTTCCTGAAAAAAGGACTCGCCTGTTTCATTTAATCTCCGAATCGAATCTTTCAATGGTACAACCGCGATGGCGCTCCCAGAATCTATCGCCACTTGAAAACTTTTAGAGATGACTTCCTGACTTACAAAGGGCCTTACTCCATCATGAATTGCCACTAATTCAATTGAATTTGCAAGTTCCTTTAAGCCATTTCGGACAGATTGAAATCGAGATTCCCCACCTGCTACAAGATGATGAGGAAGGGTAAAATTATAAGTTTTGCAGAGTTGATTCCAATAGTCAAAATCCGTAGCTGGAATCACTAAGATCAAATCAATCTGCGCATCATACTTGTAGAAAACCTCAAGGGTTCGCATCAAAATTGGTTTCCCTCCTATTGGCAGATATTGCTTTGCAATAGCGCCTCCCATCCGGGTTCCTTTTCCACCTGCTACCAATAGTGCTGCTTTTCTCATGTTTTATTAAAACAACTGAATTGAAAAATGGGGATTTTCTTTTGGAAAAAAAAAGCCCCAATAAAGGGGCTTTAATATTTAGAGGATCAACATGGCGTCTCCATAGGAGAAGAACCTGTATTTTTCTTTTATAGCTTCCTTGTAAGCTTTCATTATTAAATCGTATCCACCAAATGCTGCTGTAGTCATCAATAAAGTTGACTCAGGCAAGTGGAAATTGGTGATAAGCGCATTTGCAATCTTGAAATCATAAGGAGGAATGATAAACTTATCTGTCCAACCGCTAGTCGCTTTCAATCGATTATTTGCTGTGACAGAGGACTCGACAGTTTTCAATGTGGTAGTCCCAATAGATACTACTCTTTTCTTTGCGTCCAAAGCTTTATTGACATGCTCCACGGTAGACTCAGGAATGAAATAATTTTCAGAATCCATCTTGTGCTTAGTCAAATCTTCCACATCTACTTGTCTGAATGTACCAAGTCCTACGTGCAAAGTAATTGGAGTAACTTCAACACCAAGCAATTCCAATCGCTTCAACAAGTGAGGAGTGAAATGCAATCCAGCTGTAGGTGCTGCAACAGCTCCCACATTCTTTGCAAAAACAGTTTGATATCGCTCGCGATCTTCCGCCTCTACTTTACGGTCAATAAACTCCTTCAATAGAGGGGTCTCTCCTAGCGTATCGATAGTTTTATGAAATTCTTCTTCAGTTCCATCAAATAAGAATCGGATTGTTCTACCTCGGGAAGTAGTATTATCAATTACTTCAGCTACTAAATCAGAATCTCCAAAGTAAAGCTTATTTCCTACTCGTATTTTTCGAGCTGGATCTACCAAAACATCCCAAAGTTTCAACTCTTGATTCAGTTCTCTCAAAAGAAAAACTTCAATTTCAGCTCCGGTTTTCTCCTTATTCCCGTACAACCTAGCTGGGAAAACCTTCGTGTCATTATTTACGAATACATCACCTTCTTCGAAATAATCTGTGATGTCTTTGAAAATTCGATGTTCGATTTGCCCTGTTTTTCGGTGGACGACCATCAGGCGAGATTCATCACGATTAGGAGATGGATGCAGTGCAATTAATTTCTTTGGTACTTCAAATTTGAAATCCGATAATTTCATAGAGATGTTTTAAATTTCTGAGTGATGTATGAATTACTCTAAAAAATGCAAAGATAAGAACAATAATGCCCAATTTCAGCTAACTTAACAAATTGTTTTAACCAACTATCCACACTATGCTCTTTTTCCAACTCACTTGGGAAAGTTTTAGATTCGCTTTATCTGCCCTAAAGGCAAACTTAACCCGAACAATTTTGTCGCTTTTAGGGGTGACAGTAGGTATTTTCGCGATTATCGCTGTATTTACGCTTGTCGATTCATTAGAAAACAACATTCGATCTTCCTTTTCTTTTTTAGGTACCAACGTAATGCGAGTGGATCGTTTTCCATTTTCGAACGATGGCCCTCCCCAAAATTTTCCTTGGTGGAAATACTTTAGAAGACCGCCAGGAACAGTCGCAGAATATAAATTTCTAGAAAACAGATTGACTAATGCAGAAGCTGTCACTATCTCTGCATCCTCTAATACCATCATAAAAGCAGGTAACAATGCCTATGAAGGCATGCAACTTACCGGTGTGGTTCATTCCTACCAAGATGTATTCGATGTAGCATTGGAAGATGGTCGTTATTTCTCAGAGGCCGAAATTAATGCATCTCGAAATTATGCCATTTTAGGTAAAAAAATAGCCAATACACTATATCCTGGACAAGCTATTCTTGGAAAAGAGGTTAAAATCAAAGGGATGAAATTTATCGTAATTGGGGTATTTGAGGAAGAAGGCGAAGGCCTTTTTGACTTGCCTTCAAAAGATGAAGCTTGCTTAGTCCCTTATGGTGCTTTTACAAAAATGTATTACACAGGCAGAAATGGATTAGAGCCTACA
>JAHEBE010000137.1 GCA_024642365.1 Algoriphagus sp. | reverse complement strand
TTGTGGTATCAACTTCAGCTTGCAGCTGATTGAGTAGATTATACAAACCAAAATAGGTTCTGTTGATATACAGGCCGTGTCTGGATCCTCGTGCTTGCCTTGATTTTTTAAACATTTTATCATTAGAAATCCGATCTCCCAATTGAAATATTTGCTCAAAGAAGCCATCATCAGCAAAGTCAAAACGATCTACATGGAATGGTTTTCCCAATAGCCCAATCATTTCTTTAAAAACACCCTTGAAATAGGTCTGCTCCTCTTTGGTATCCTTGTCGGAGATGAATTCTAGCCCATAGAAAATCTCATTGAGTTCGGACTCTTTCATTAGCAGATCACGTTTGATCAATGCAAAATATCCTTGATAGAAATCCTCTGGAATCACTTTCACACAGCCAAAATCAATGATACCCAACTGATCATTTTCCTGCACAATAAAATTACCCGGATGGGGATCGGCATGTACCTTTTTCAGATTATGCACTTGATGATGGTAAAAATCCCAAAGCGCTTGTCCAATTTGATTTTTGGATTGCTGGCTTGGATTAGTGTCCAACCATTCTTTCAAATGAAGTCCTTTGATCCAATCCATCGTAATGATTCGATCGGAACTGAATTCATCGTAATACTTAGGGAAGTTCAGGTTAGGGATATGGCCACATTCGGAAGAAATCTCTCTAGAGCGCTCAATCTCCAACACATAATCTGTCTCTTCCAGTAACTTCTCTTCCACTTCGGCCATGTAATGATCCAATTCACGCTCATTCATATTTAATAAACGTAAGGCAAATGGACGTACCAATTTCAAATCTGAACTGACTGAGTCGGCCACGCCTGGATATTGAATTTTTACAGCAAAGGTTTTTCCAGCTTGAGTAGCCTGATGCACTTGTCCAATTGAAGCAGCATTGATAGCTGAACGAGTGAAGGTTTCAAAAATTTGTTCGGGTGTTTTCCCAAAATGTTTCTGAAAAGTCTTTACAACCAAAGGGTAAGATAATGGAGGTGCAGAATACTGCGCCATCGTGAACTTATCCTGATAAGCTCTTGGTAGAAGATTCTTATCCATGGACATCATTTGCGCCACTTTCAGAGCTGATCCTTTGAGTTCACTTAACGAATTATAAATATCTGTGGCGTTATTGGTGTGAAGCTCATCCTTATTTAGTTCCGGATTCACCATTTTTTTGGCGTAGTGCTTCACATAGTTTCCACCAACTTTGGCACCTGTGGAGATGAATTTGGCAGCACGTTGAACTTTTGAAACAGGGATCGCCTGTTGTTCTCTGATTTTCTCAGCCATGATTACTTGGATTGGTATAAAAATTTGGCAAAATCCAAGAATGAATCCAGTGCACTTTTTCCCATCAGATCAAAAGCAAGATTCACTGATTTTTCGATCGCCGCATCGGTCTTCTCAAAACGTGGTGAGCGATCATCCAACCAATATTTCAACACAAACCATACTTGAAGCCACATGGCCTCATCGTATCGATCCGAAATCAGTGGCCTATTGGCAATTTCTTCCGTTTCTTTTCCTTCCAAAATAATATCATTGGCAAAATCTTTAAAGCGGCTTTTAAATTCTGCTGCTTCTTTTGGCAAAGTGAGCATGGTTTTACCATGTACACCATATAGACTAAGCAAGTAAGATCTGTTTTTCTTCAATTCTTCAATCCAGGTAAAGAGAAAACTTAGAAATTTCTCTCGTGCCGAATAGGTCTTGAATACCTCCTGCGCCTCGATTTGGCTCAATGTCTCCTCGAATAGATCTAGCCAAATGGCTGATTTAATTGATTCAAAAGAAGTAAAGTAGGTATAAAACTCCTCCTCCTTCATTTTCAATTCTTTCGCAAATTTAAAAACTGACTTAGGTGCAACTCCATGCTCTAACACGTAGGTCCGGAAGCCTTCCAAAATCAATTTTCGATCATCCTTTTTGTTGGTTTTTTTTGCTCTTGCAGTTTCCATTTGTTTGTTCAGTTCAAGCAGTTAACATCCAAAAGGTCAATCCGGTTTATGAAAAGCAAAAAAAAGCCGAAGTAATTTTTACTTCGGCTTCAGTTAGGATATGATCTCTTAGTCTTTGACTTTTTCAATCACCAAGTTGTGATTTGTATAAATACAGACATCTGCAGCTATATTCAAGCTCTCTCGGACCATTTGCTCGGCGGTAAGTTGCGGAGCAAATTTCTTCATCGCCCTAGCAGCTGACTGTGCAAACATGCTTCCAGAACCAATCGTAGCTATTTCCATATCTGGCTCGATGACATCACCTGTACCGGAAATAATTAAAATATCTTCTTTATCAGCTACGATCATCATTGCTTCAAGTTTGCTCAGCATCCGGTCAGTTCGCCATTCTTTGGCAAGCTCGACTGCCGCTCGTTTCATGTTATTTCCAAAAGCTCCGAGCTTTTCTTCAAATTTTTCCAAAAGTGTAAATGCATCAGCTGTCGATCCTGCAAAGCCTGTTACAATCTTTCCACCTTGAAGAACTCTGAGTTTCTTGACCGTGCTTTTTGCTACTGTATTTCCCAGCGTCGCTTGTCCATCTGCTCCGATGACTACCTCTCCATTGTGACGAATCGCAACGACGGTTGTTGATTTTATTCTTTCCATAGTATTCTCTTAATTAAAACTCAAGGGCTTGAACATCAATAAACGTACAAAAAGCAAAAAGTCCTGAATTCAGGACTTTTTGGCAGTTTTATTAAATTAAAATCCGAACAGGATCTTCTAGTAGACTCTTTAATGTCAAAAGGAAGGCAGAACCAACAGCTCCATCGACTACTCGGTGATCACAAGAAAGAGTTACTTTCATGATATTTCCGATTTGCATCTGTCCATCCTTCACGATGACTGTTTCCTTTATTCCACCCACTGCCAAAATACAGGCATCCGGCGGGTTGATAATAGCAGTGAATTCATCTATACCAAACATTCCCAAATTGGAAATGGTAAATGTGTTTCCTTCCCAGTCTTTTGGCTGCAATTCTTTGGTTTTAGCTTTTCCACCCAAAGTTTTTGCTTGGTTGGAAATCTGAGAAAGCGAAAGGCTATCTGCAAATCGAATTACAGGTACCAATAGACCCTCTTCAACAGCAACTGCCATTCCGATATGGATATGATCGTTGTATCTGATTTTGTCCCCCAACCAACTTGAATTCACTTTTGGGTGTTGACGCAATGCAGCCGCAGAGGCTTTAATCACCATATCATTGAATGAAATTTTCACCGGAGCGATTTCATTCATGGATTTTCTAGCCTCAATGGCTTTATCCATGTTGATTTCCATGGTCAAATAGAAATGCGGAGCACCAAACTTGCTTTCTGCTAGGCGCTTTGCAATTACTTTTCTCATTTGAGAAACCTTTTCCTCATGGAAACTTTCTTGTCCCAATCCAGGAGCTGAAGAAACTGAGGCGGCTAATGCAGGAGCTGCTGCAGGCACAAAGTTTTCTACGTCTCGCTTCACGATACGCCCACCTTCACCCGAACCATTTACCATGCTAATATCAAATCCTTTTTCTTCCGCCATTTTCTTCGCTAAAGGAGAGGCTTTGATTCGATCTCCCGTAGCAGATGCAATCACTTGGGTTGCCGCTGGGGCTGGTGCAGTCGCTGGGGCTGCTGATGCTGGAGCTTGAGTTGGAGCCGGAGCTGCTTCTACAGCCTCTTCGGTACTGGAACCAGCCGCTTGATGCGCTTTCAAAAGCGTTTCGTAATCAGCACCTTTTTCGCCAATTACGGCAATCACACCATCTACTGGGACACTATCTCCTGCTTGAACTCCAATATATAATAAGGTACCATCTTCATAAGACTCCAATTCCATGGTGGCTTTGTCTGTCTCTACTTCGGCAATGATTTCTCCGGATTTAATTACATCTCCTACTTTCTTCAACCATGCGGAAATTGTTCCTTCTTGCATGGTATCAGACATTTTAGGCATCGTGATCAGGATAGCCTTGATCGAGCTGGTATCAATTTTTTCAGCTTTTGGCTTAGATTCAGCTTTTGACTCAGATGCAGCAGCAGCCACTGGAGCAGCTTCTTTTGCTTCAACAGGGGCAGGTGTAGCACCATTTAAGAGGTGATCAAATTTTTCTCCTTTTTCCCCGACGATGGCGATAACACCATTTACAGGCACTGCGTCTTTTTCTTTTACTCCAATATATAAAAGCACACCCTCTTCGTAGGATTCAAGCTCCATAGTTGCTTTGTCAGTTTCTACCTCCGCAAGGATATCTCCAGGCTTTACGGTATCTCCAACTTTTTTCAACCATGCAGCAATCACCCCTTCTTCCATGGTGTCACTCATTTTAGGCATTCTTATTATTTCGGCCATAGGTCTTTCCGCGCTATTCGTTAATTAAAGTGTCCAAAAATAGTTTTTAAAAGTCTTTATTCAAATTTAAAACTAGTAATTTACCCATGCTTTTCAGCCCAATCACCAATTCCTTCTGAAATGCCTTTAATTCAAAACTTAAATTATTCTAGACCAAAATGGCTTTTTAACAGCCATTTGGAAACGATCTATCCGGCATTGTTCAGGAAAGTAGTCTTTAGAAATCCTGAAAAGGAACGGATCAATACCCCTGATGGAGATTTTTTAGAATTAGACTGGTACAAAAACGGAAAGGATAAACTCTTGATTATTAGTCATGGACTCGAGGGAAATAGTGAACGGGCATACATGCTCGGAATGGCTAAATCCTTTTATGAAAATCAGTTTGACGTGCTGACCTGGAATTTTCGAGGCTGCGGTGAACGAATGAATGAGCAGTTGATATTTTATCATTCCGGAGCCACTTACGATTTGGATGCAGTTGTTTCCCATGCAGGTAAAAATTATAAAGAAGTTTATTTAGTCGGCTTTAGTCTGGGTGGAAATCTGACACTCAAATTTCTTGGAGAAAAGAAATCTGACTTACCTAAATTAAAAAAGGCGGTGGCGATTTCAGTGCCTTTGCACTTGGGAAGTTCAAGTGAGAAAATTTCCTCACCCGAAAACACACTCTACTCGAAGCGATTTTTGAGAACTTTGAAAGAGAAAGTAATCTTGAAATCTCAGGCACATCCTGGCCAAATGCCAATCGATGCGCTAAAAAACATTAAAACTTTAGCAGATTTTGACGATTATTTCACAGGTCCACTTCATGGGTTTGCAGATGCTCAAGAGTACTATGAGGTAAATTCTTCCATTTTCTTTTTAGACCAAATCAAAATCCCAACACTTATTCTTAATGCCCAGAATGACCCTTTTCTAAGTGAAAACTGCTATCCCAACGAATTAGCCGAATCACTCGATCAAGTGTTTTTCGAGTACCCAAAACATGGAGGACATGTAGGTTTTACACCAAAAGATTCCAATCATTCCTATTATTCCGAACAGCGGGCTATTGAATTTATTACCAAGGGTTTCTAACTTTCAGAACAATTTCAAACCAAGACTATGTGTGGACGCTATTCGCTAAGTAAAAGTAAAATCGAACTTGAGGAGCGATTTCAAGCAGAGATGCTTCCGGAATTTAATCCTAGATATAATATCGCTCCTACTCAGCTGGTACCGGTGATCACCTCACAAAGTCCAAAAGGCTTTTCATTTTTTTATTGGGGTATTACCCCTGAGTTTGGTCAAAACAGACCTGTCGCTCAAAAACTCATCAATGCACGAGCGGAAACCGTTTCCGAAAAAATCTCTTTTAAGAGTTCATTTCAAAAAAGAAGATGCTTGATTCCTGCTGATGGATTTTATGAATGGAAGCGACTCGGAAAAAAAACGAAGATCCCCTACCGATTTACAGTTCGAGAAAATGAACTCTTTGCTTTCGCTGGAATATGGGAAGAATATGAAACCGTAAATGGGGAGATTCAGCATACATTTTTGATTCTGACAACTGCACCTAATGAAAAGGTAGAAGAAATTCATGATCGGATGCCTGTCATTCTAGATCGAAAGGATGAGAAAAAATGGCTGGATTCTTACACTTCTGAAGCGGACTTAAAATCCATGCTACAAACTTTCCCAGGTGATCGCATGCTTAGCTACACGGTTTCGCCGCTTGTTAATTCTGTCCAAAATGATAGTCCAGCGCTCTTGCGCAAAACTTCTCCAATGGATCAACATGGCAATTACACGCTGTTTGGATAAAACCTAGTACCACACATCACTTCTGAATTGGAGTAATGGATGGCTGTTCCCATATTTGTATTTGAATTCAATAAACCCAAAGATGAAAAAAAGTAGAATCCTAGGCGTTGGACACTATGTCCCTGAAAAAATTGTCACCAATGATGATTTAGCAAAAATCATCAACACCAATGATAATTGGATTGTCGAACGAACAGGAATCAAACAACGTCATTGGTTTACTCCAGGAGTGGACACAGTTACTTCATTAGCAAAAAACGCTTCAGAAATGGCACTAAAGCGAGCCGGAGTTGCCGCTTCTGAAATTGACTTTATCGTTTTTGCGACAATTACTCCAGACTATTTTATCCCTGGAAATGGAGTTCTTTTGCAGCGGGAATTAGGAATGGATACCATCGGAGCATTGGATATCCGAAATGCTTGTTCAGGGTTTATTTACGCCTTATCGATCGCAGATCAATTTATTAAGACTGGGATGTACAAGAAAATCTTGGTCGTAGGTGCAGAAATCCAATCTTCCGCATTAGATATTAGTGATGAAGGCAGATCCAGCGCAGTAATATTTGCTGATGGAGCTGGGGCGGCAGTTCTTGGAGCAGTCGAAAATGATCAGCCCGGGATATTATCCACTCACTTACACTCTCAAGGCGAATATGCTGAGGAGCTTTATTGCAAAGACCCGGGAAGTAGCAGGGAAGTCAGACTTTCGCCGGAGTTGATCGCCTCTGGAAGTTTTAACCTCACGATGAATGGCAATGCGGTTTTTAAGCATGCCGTTGTGCGATTTATGGAAGTAATCAATGAGGCGCTGGAAGCCAATAAAATGGATAAATCAGCCATCGATTTATTAGTTCCGCATCAGGCTAATCTTCGAATCAGCCAATACGTCCAAAGCAAACTAGAGCTTCCTGATGAGAAAGTATTCAATAATATCATGCACATGGGCAACACTACCGCTGGCACCATACCTATTGCATTGAGCGAAGCTTGGGAACAAGGTAAAATAAAAGAAGGTGACCTTATTTGTTTGGCAGCATTCGGATCTGGATTTACTTGGGCATCCGCTTTACTTCACTGGTAGAATGCCCGATTCCTCTTTTCAGTTGGATCTATCACTTTGGAAGGACAAAGGTCTAATTGCCAGACAAAATCAACTCAAAGCAGGATTCTGGAACCTTTTTTCCGAACTAGGAAATAGTCATGTAAGCAAAAGCTTGTGTCAATTTCATCCAAACAATAAGGGAATCAAACTATCTAAAGGGAATGATCTTGGTGGTTTCCCTTTCCACGTACTAGATCTGATTCGGGACTTTGATCCTGAGAGTGGTCTTGCTATTCGGGTTTTGAATTGGTTCGGACATGGAATGTTTATTTTCATTCTTTTCGGTAAAAATCACACTCTTGCTAATTCAAAGTTTTTTTCGGATTCAAAATACCACTATGCGATGAGTCCAACACCTTGGGATTATCCTGAGCTGATTCTTGGAGAATCCTCCTGTCAAAATCCGGATTCCCAAACCTTTAAAAATTCAACTTACCATCAGTGGTTTACGGAAATTCGGATTGAAAACAGCGAAACCACATTTCACCAAATCGAGCGAGAACTGAAAAAAATTTCAGAGTTCTTTG
>JAHEBE010000463.1 GCA_024642365.1 Algoriphagus sp. | reverse complement strand
CGTATTATTCGTCCAATTATTCCCTTACGATGGAATTGGACTTCACAAAAACTTCAGGGATGCGGTCTATGGGAAGTTCATTCCTGAACCAAAAACACCATGAAAAAACTTTTTAAAAAGGTAGGCTGCTGGATAAAATCAAAACTTAATCTCGTCAAACCAGGTGCGAAAGCGATCAATGGAGCTGCCATCGGACTGTTGGTATTTTCGCTGATTGTATTTCTGATTGAAGTAATCGGGACAAGTATCAACTTTAAAGATTCTTGGATTCTGGTTTTTGGTGTGTTGATTTTAGCTGCCGTTTACTTGATTTCAAATCTTTCGGTCAAGCTCATCAAACTTATTTTTGAGATTCCAAAAGGCTACAAACGGAGCCTGATCGCTTCGGTGATTTTATTACTGGTGGTTCGCCTCAATGACGAGCGTTTTACCGCTTTCATGATTTTGATTTTTTCACTTTTCGGAGCAGGGCTCGCCATGTTTTGGAAGGGTCATTTTAAAAAACTAACCACTCCAAAAAAAGTCGTCGCCAGTTTAGGAGCTGTGGTTGGCTTGTTGGGACTTGGCACTTTGATTTATTTTGTAAGTATTCGAGGGCTGGACATGAAGGAGCAAATCAATGCGGCGAAGTTGACTCAGGATCGGGTTTCACCATTGACCACTCCAGATCCATCTGTGAATGGATCCTACCAATTTTCCACATTTACCTACGGTTCCGGCAAAGATATCCGAAGGGAAGAATTTGGGGAAGGGGTTAGCTACACTACGGAAACCGTGGATGGCCGAGCCTTTTTGGATGGCTGGACCAAGTTTGGCGGCTGGTGGCGAGAGAAGTATTGGGGCTTTGATGAAAAGGAATTACCGATCAACGCGCGTGTTTGGATGCCAGAGGGGGAGGGTCCCTTTCCTTTGGTTTTAGTCGTGCATGGCAATCATCCCATGCAAGATTTTTCAGATCCGGGGTACGATTATTTGGGGGAGTTTTTGGCCTCTAAAGGAATGATTTTGGCTTCTGTGGATGAGAACTTTATCAATGGATCTTGGACGGATATTTTTGGAGGATTAGAAAAAGAAAATGATGCCAGGGGCTGGTTGCTTTTGGAGCATTTGCGTGTTTGGGAGGGCTGGAATGAGTCTGCTTCCCATCCCCTTTCTGGAAAAATAAATATGGACAAAATCGCTTTAATGGGCCATTCCCGTGGTGGCGAAGCGGTTGGGCATGCTGCCATGCTCAATGCCTTGGACTATTATCCTGACGATGCGACTATCAAGTTGGGCTATCATTTTAATCTCGAAGCTGTGGTGGCAATTGCTCCGGTGGATGGGCAATACAAGCCGGGTGGATCAGGAACCAAATTTGAGAATGTGGATTATTTGACCATTCACGGGGCTCAAGATCAGGACGTCACTTCTTTTGCAGGAGCGATGCAGTACGAACGAATCAAATTCACAGATAGCCTGTACCACTTCAAGTCCACGGTTTATATCTCTGGTGCTAATCATGGACAATTCAATACTTCATGGGGGGATAATGATGCTTTGGCTACCTTCAAGGGAATCTTAAACCTTGGGCAATTGATGCCAGCTGAAGAACAGCGTCAAGTGGCAAAAGTGTTTATTGGGGCATTTTTAGAAGCTTCGCTCAATGATGAATTGGGTTATGTGCCGCTTTTCACTGATGCTCGAAAAGGGAGAGAATGGCTTCCGGAGTCGATTTATTTAACACAGTTTGAAGATTCAAACAGTCGTTTTTGGACAAATTTTGATGATGATTTTGACGTAAAAACAGTTTTTGCAGGAGGTCAGGCCCTCGGGGAAAACCTTACCGTTTGGAGAGAAGGTGAGATAGAAATGGAGTATGGTAGAAAAGGTAGCCGGGCAGTTTTCTTAGGCTGGAATTATGAATCACTTAATGAAGGAATAGACACCTTATGGAAAGATGGTACGATTCCTACCGTTCCTGATTCCATGCGTGCGAGTTATTCGATTCGATTAGACGAATCAAGTTCCCGCCCAGATTCAACCGCCGTGCTGGTTTTTTCTTTGGCAGAATCGACAGAAAGTTCCAACCCGAAATCAAGCGGTAAATGGTTGGATGAAGAAAATGATGAGGAAGAAAAAGAGGGAAAGGTTAACTCAGTAAACAACCA
>JAHEBE010000462.1 GCA_024642365.1 Algoriphagus sp. | reverse complement strand
ACTATCGATGCTACCTTCCCACTTACCCAATTAGGCGAGATTAATGCAAGTTTGGGAAACTTTAATAAGGCCTATGATTATCACAATCGGGCATTAGAAATCTCTGAAAAATTTGAGGCTAAGTTTGAGTTTTCACAAAGTCTTATTGGCTTAGCTAAAACCCAGCGAAAGCAAGGTCGATTTGAGGGTGCAATCCTCAACTTGGAAAAGGCGAAAACTCTAGCCATTGAAATAGATGCGAAAAACGAATTATTGGATGTCTACTCGAATCTTTCAGAGATTCAAGCTCAAATCGGTAATTACAAAGCTGCCTATGAAAATGAAATCAGTTCTAAATCAGTAGAGGAAGAAATTGCAAAATCCAGTACGGAGAAAATGATTCAGCAACTTCAGTTTGAATTTGAATTGGATAAAAAAGAAGCTGAAATAGCCATTCTCCAAAAAGACACAGAGCTGAAAAATGCGGCTGTTTTCAACCAAAGAATAATCATTTTTGCCTCTTTAGGAGGCCTTTTGATGTTTGTGTTAATCAGCATATTTCTATTTAAAAACAACTTGAGTAAACAAAAAGCAAACAGATTACTTCAGGAACAAAAGGAAGAAATTCGAGCCCAAAGAGAAAAGGTTGAAACCGCTTACGATCAATTGAAATCTACTCAGTCCCAGTTGATCCAAGCCGAGAAAATGGCTTCGCTGGGAGAGTTGACAGCAGGTATTGCACATGAAATTCAAAATCCATTGAATTTTGTTAATAATTTTTCTGAAGTCAGTTCCGAGCTCATTGTTGAAATGAATGAAGGTTTGGATAATGGTAAATTTGAAGATGCCAAGGTCATAGGGGAGAATATTAAGCAAAACCTAGATCGAATTGCCCAACATGGAAGAAGAGCAGATTCAATCGTAAAAGCCATGCTTCAGCATAGCCGAACCGGCATCGGGCAAAAAGAAGAAACAGACATCAATGCAATTTCTGAAGAATGCCTACGCCTAAGTTACCATGGGATTCGAGCCAAAGACAAGGATTTCACGGCGGAATATTTGACAAATTTGGATCCTGATGTTCCCCACTTAAATGTCATTCCGCGGGATATTAGGAAAGTGCTTTTAAATATTTACAACAATGCATTCTATGCAGTGTCAGAATATGATAAAGAGTTGAAAAATAGTGGGGACAAAAATTTGCACGACAAATATGTTCCAATAGTCAGTGTGACCACTAAAAAATTGGATAAGGAAGTAGAGATTAGAATTTCAGATAATGGTAAGGGTATCCCAGACTCGATCAAAGGCAAAATCTTCCAACCATTCTTTACCACTAAACCAACTGGAACAGGCACTGGACTCGGCTTGAGTTTAGGTTATGATATTGTAAAAGCCCATGGAGGAGATCTTCTTTTGGGTAGCAATGAAGAAAAAGGAAGTGAGTTTATTATTAAACTCCCTATAAATTGATCTGGTAATTTAAATCATTCCCCTATGGGTATGGCTTTCAGGAATATTTTTATTGTTATTGCCCTTTGTTTTTTTGGGCATCTGCATGCTAGGGGAAATCGAATTTCAGCAATCGATTCTATTTTAACTCCCTATTCTGAACTTTTCGATTCTGATGAAATTCTACAGTTGACCTTAAAAGGGGATATGCGAAAACCCCTTCATGATAAATCACAAAAACCCAAATTTTATCCCCTGACGCTATCTTATCAGGCGGAAGACGATTCTGAAAAATCCCTTGCAATAGAAGTAAAAGCCAGAGGGAATTTTAGAAGACTTCAGGGAAATTGTACTTATGCACCTTTGATGCTCAAATTTGGGGAAGATCAAGCTACTCAAGCCTCTATTTTTAACTCGCAGAAAGAATTGAAGTTGGTGATGCCATGCAAAGGGGATGAGTATGTCGTCCGAGAGTGGTTGGTCTACAAACTATATAACCTATTTACCCCCTTGAGCTTCAAGGCACGATTAGTCAAAGTTCAATTAGAAGAGGAGGGAAAAACGAAAAATGAAGAGCCATTTTTTGGGATCCTGCTGGAAGATGAATCCAAATTGGCAGAAAGAAATGGGATGGTTCCCTTGAAACGGAACTTGAAACCCTATCAAACACAAAGTGATGAATTCAATTTGATGGCTGTTTTCGAATATTTAATAGGCAATACAGA
>JAHEBE010000461.1 GCA_024642365.1 Algoriphagus sp. | reverse complement strand
GTAGAAATCACAATGATTGGTTCGCCTTGTTCTAAGAACTCACCTCGAGAATAAGCATCATACTGCTCACCATCAATGAGAATCCGTCCGCTTGGACGAAGTCTAGAGTGAACAGTCCCGGTTTTCCCTATGAGGTCTTCTGAATAAATACTAGATGTATATCCATCAGATTTCTTTTGGATGGTAGCAAGTGAGACTTGCTTAAATGCCCCCCATTCATTGACTTTCGGAGTGAGCCAAAATACAATCCCCACAGAGGCAATTGCCGCGATGATGACTGTCAGTAAAGCACCAAATAGGTCAGCAGCAGGAACAAAGTCAAAATCAAAGTTCTGATTTGGAAGCATTCCTAAAACTAGACCAGCGAGTATGCAAAGGATTCCCAAGACACCGAATACCCCAAAACCAGGGATGATAAATAGCTCGATAGCTAGAAGAATAACTCCAATAACAAAAACCAGAATTTCCCAATTTTCTGCCAATCCACTCAAATAGTAAGGGATAAAATAAAGTATCACCGCAATTATCGAGGCAAGCAAGGGAAAGCCTATGCCGGGGGTTTGTAACTCAAAATAGAGTCCGCCGATTATAATTAAGATCAAAAAGCCACTGATGGCAGGACTCAGAAAGAATGCAATGATTTGTTCGATTTGATCTTCTTTATAGTTTATTATTTCAGCATTTTGAAGGTTTTGGGCAGTTAATATCGCCTCTATGCTTTCATATTCTCCATCACAAAATCCGTATGCAATGGCCTCAGATACAGAAAAGGTAACGACCGATCCTGCTTTAGTGATTCCATCGATTTCAATTTTTTCGTCTACCATCGCTTCTGCTATTTTTGGATCTCGACCTTTTGCTTCAGCTGTGCTGCGCATCATAGAGCGCATGTAAGATTGGTATTTGTCAGGTGCGGCTGCGCCATCTGTACCATTGACCACTGTGGCTGCACCTATACTTGACCCTGGTGCCATATAAATACTGTCTGTGGCAATTGAAATCAAAGCTCCAGCTGAGGCTGCGTCCTTATTAATAAATACATAAACAGGAATTCGGGACTCCAAAAGCATGGTGCGAATGTCATCCGCATCATTTACAGCACCACCATAAGTGTCCATTTCAATAATGATCAGATCTGAAGAAGCTTCCTCTGCTTTTTCCAACGCTAATTTCACCCTTCGATTCATTCCGGGATCAATATCTTCATCAATCTTAAAAACAAATACTTTTTTACGTTCACCTGATTGAGACTGTCCATCTATAGTCACTAATGAAAATAGGAGAAAGAAAATGACGAATGGGTTCAGAATTTTCATTGGATCTGTGATTTACAATGGAAAAGATACGAATTCCTACTTGAAGACATGTTTTCAAGTTGGGAATCGGATTGGAAATTTTAACTGAATCATGTTTTTAAATTGGTTTTCTAGCATAATTCTTGTTTTAAAAGCTTTGGTTGATTTTAACCACTCAAGCCAGTTTTCTCTAAATCTTATCAGCATATGAGCACGAAGAACTTTACTATTGCACCTATTTTTTTACTCTTTTTTACACTTTTTAGTTTTTCAAATCAGGGCTATGCGCTGGAGTTAGATTCCCTCCGAGTAGAACGCATTGGAGATCAATCCTATATTTTGCATGAAGTGGATCCCAAAGAAACATTGTTTGGGATCTCGAGAAGGTATCAAGCGACCGTTGGTGATATCGTGAATGCAAATGAGGTGTTAAAAGCGGGCTTGAAAATTGGCCAAACTATTCGAATTCCATTTATTCCAAAAACATCCCTTCCTACTGGGACCAGTCTTCATAAAGTTGTGCCGGGTGAAACCCTCTTTTCAATTTCTAAAAAATATGGATTAGCAGTTGAAGAGCTGATGCAGGCAAATAATTTAAAAGGTAATGATTTGAGTGTAGGTCAATCCCTATTAATTCCTGCTGCTACTACGGCAGTGGTAGCGGAATCAAAACCTGAGGAAAAGCCTAGTCCTGTAGTAGTTACTCCTGTACCAGTTCAAACACCAAAGGAGACCAAAGCCAAGCCTGAACCAAAAGTTGAAGAGAAAAAAACTGCCGCTCCAGTGGCTGAAACCATCCGAACTAATAATGCAACGGTGGCTTCTTCAAGTACTCCCATAGTTCCAGGAGATTGGATTTCTC
>JAHEBE010000460.1 GCA_024642365.1 Algoriphagus sp. | reverse complement strand
GGAGTTTTTTGATCTTCTGGCTTCAGATTCAGGTAGTTTTGGAATCGAATCCCACCAACCTCTATCACTTGACTCACTTCACGCATCCTGACACCTCCTCCATCGGTATGGTAACTATAAGCGATGAAATCTATATAATGATCCTCTTTTCCTATCCAGTATAAGAACTCATCATCAAAGTCCTCTCCTCCGCCTTCCTGCTGGAAAGTCACTTTGATCAAATCGTAAACTTTATCCTTGATTATTCCTTCACCCAAGTATTCCTTAATTACAGAGGAGTCATTTAATCCATAGGGTAAAAAAGCAAAATAAGCGACAGAATTGACCGATCTGGAATATTTACCAATCCATTCTTGGTCTAAAGTGTCGATTTTTACTCCATTTACAGTACGGATGAATCCCGCATTGTTGAGTACATCTTTTACCTCTCCGGTAGAATCAGAAAAAACTCGACTATACTCAAATTCACTTTCCGTTTTAAAAATCTTATAATGGATATTTCGAAAATCAAATTCAATCAGCGAGGTTGAAAAAGCATCTCCTCCATGTGCGGCTATTGAATTATCTACAATCTTTTGAGCTTCAGAACGTGAATCACAGGCTGTCCAGCCAAATGCCACAGCAATTAAAAGCAACAAGGATACTCTTTTCATTTTTATCAATTTTTATTTGAAAACAAGTTCATAATCTGAATAGCGATATTCGGCGCGAAGGAAAAGAATATCTCCCTCCTCATTCACTCGAAAACTTTCTCGCTCCCCATGCAATAGCAGTCCCCCAGAAGTTTGAAAGGAAAGGTCATAAATCAAGCTTCGATGATCTTTGAGTTGAACCTCATTCGCCACCAAACGATTATCGGGCCGATCAAAATAATACCACCATAGATCCGCATCTTTACCGTAATCAACGGCAATCACTTCAACCAGCTCACCATTTTCCAAGGTTTTCATCCCTTCATGGCGCAAAGTTGGACCTTCATCAAGCAATTTCCAAGGTTGAGCCAAGGCATAAAAAGCCGCATCAAAATCTTTCTTCTTTTGTGCTAAAAAGTCAGGATTTTTAATCTCATTTCCTCCAACTGAATAGTGCATTTTTGCTCCATCCCAGTACGAAATATGGGTTACGCTGTCGACCTCCCAAGTGATTTTTCCTTCAAAGAATGGGGTGAATCTAAATTCATTCCACTGAAGCGTTTCACTCTCTATTTCACCAGCTTCATTCAAAAGCCGGGTCCATTTGCTGAATTTGATCGACTCTAGATTTTCCCAGGAATTACCAATTTCATGGGCTTGAATACTCTTTTTCAGTAAATCCTTGGCTTGCTTTTCTGGGCTGGGGTTACAACTTGCCAGCAGTACCAGAAGTAAAATCACGGAATGGTTTCTAAATTTCATCTTGCAAAATACTTTTCTTTTTTGGGAGAAAATAATCCAAATAGATCCCTCCGGCAAGGATTCCATATTCAAAAAACAGGTAAAACGATTGCTCCTGAAAATTTAAGTTGCTATAAGCTTGATAGGAAAATATAACCGAAAAAGTCCAAGCTAATACGCTGATTTTTTGAGTCAAAAGACTCAAACCAAAAGCGGGAATAATATACCAAGGATGCACCACTGGCTGCAAAATCAAATAAATAAGATAAATCAAAACCCATAAATCAACTAAACCAGGTAAGGTTTTGGGATTTCGTTTCCAGGAAAAATATAGAATCGAAACCAAAGTAACGCCACTTAACAATTTGGTAAGTGTAGCAATTGTATTGTATCCCTTGATCCAGAATCCAACCTCTCGCAAGAGGTAATAAACTGAAGCATTGAATTCAAATTTCCCTTGATAAAGCTGAAGACTTTGGAAGAAATTCACCCAGGAGTTGTCGATCAAAAGCCAAACAAAACTTAGAACAAAAGCCAAGCAGGCCCCAATCCAAAAGACCATTGATTTTTTAATTTGGAGATGTAAAAAAAGTGATGGAAAGAGAATTACGGGAAGCAATTTCACACCAATAGCTAGCCCCCATAAAAAACCAGCGACTGCTTTCGAACCTTTCCAAAGAAAATAAATCGTTCCCAAAATCATGAGCAAAACCAGCCCTTCAAAATGAAGATTTCCGCTAAGTTCCAGGATAACCAAGGGGTTTAACCAATAAAGAATTAGCAGCCCT
>JAHEBE010000136.1 GCA_024642365.1 Algoriphagus sp. | reverse complement strand
TTTGCAAACCTATTCTTCTTTATCACTGGATTCCACGGATTCCACGTGACTATCGGTGTATTCTTATTATTCCTAGTTTTTTACCAAGCAGCTGTAGGTGTTTATGACCGTAGAGGTCATTATGAGATGGTTGAAAAAATCGGCTTGTACTGGCACTTTGTAGACTTGGTTTGGGTGTTTGTGTTTACCCTGTTTTATCTTATTTAAGGATTCTAAAAATTTGAACTATGCAAATTCAAGAAAATAAATCGACGTTAGAAGTATTTCCAAGAGACAACGAAAAGATCAAGAAGATCTGGAAAACTGCTGGTATCCTTTTGGCAATTACTGTAGTGGAATTTATCATGGCCTTCACAATGGATCGTGGTATCTTACTTTACTTCCTATTTATCGCTTTGACTATCTGGAAGGCAAAATATATCATGATGGAATTCATGCACCTTGGAGATGAAGCCAAGCCATTGTTCTATTCGATCATTGTGCCTTTGATCTTCTTGGTATGGTTGGTAATTGCTTTGATGAAAGAAGGATCTGATATTTTCCTTTATCGTTGGTAATTCGTAAAAAAAAATAAAAAAAAGAAGGTTGAGGTGTGACACTTCAACCTTCTTTTTTGTTACATAAATGCAATGAGAGGAATTAGGCTTTTACAGGGAATGGTGCTGGTGTGTATTTTACTGGTGCCGGTATTGATTTTCATGTTTCTCAGAGGTTTTGGGGATAATACCTATGACATTCCTATTTTCTTTGAAAAAGGAGTCGAAAACCCATTTTTGGAATGTCCTATTGGTGATACTACTCAGCATTATATTCCAGACTTTACTTTTACCAATCAGGAATCCCAAAAGATAGGCAAAGCTGAAATGATGGGGAAAGTGACCGTCGTAGATTTCTTCTTCACTTCCTGTCCTTCGATTTGTCCTGTGATGTCCTCAGAGATGGAGCGAGTGAATGATATGTTTAGGGATGAACCAAAGCTTCAGATTCTATCGATCAGCATAGACCCTACTTATGATACTCCGGAGATTCTCCAAAGTTATGCCGACAAGCATAAAGCCAAAGCCGGGAAATGGGATTTTCTAACAGGTGACAAAACTGAAATCTATCAGCTAGCTAAATGTGGCTTCATTTTACCTACACTAGATGGAATGGGAGTTCCGGATGATTTTGCACACTCTGATAAATTTGTGTTGATTGATGAATTAGGAAGAATTAGAGGCTACTATTCTGGAACAAATCGGGAAGATGTTGATTTACTTATGTTAGAAGCAAAAGTATTGTTATATGGCAACCAATAAGAACTTATTAATTCAATCAGAAGAAAAAGTAAAATCCTGGATAATTGGAATATCCATCTTAATCCCTTTGGCAGTAGCAGTCTTGATCTTTATGCCAAGCAAGTTGGAACTGGGATCGGACCTCATTTATTTCCTACCGCATCTCAATGCTGTAATTAACTCTGCAGCCACTATTGCCTTGATTGCCGCATTAATATTTATCAAGAACAAGAATGTTGCTTACCACGGAGCATCTATGACAGTTGCTTTCGTATTAGGCGCGATCTTCCTTGTCTCCTATGTCGTTTACCATGCAGCTGCCGAAAGCACCTCATTTGGTGGCGAAGGAGCGATCAGATCCATTTATTATTTTATTTTGATTACTCATATCGTATTGGCAGCGGTGGCTTTATTTCCTATTCTATTTGCGTATTACTACGGATTCACGGATCAAAAGGAAAAACATCGAAAAGTAGTTAAATTTGCTTATCCTATTTGGCTTTATGTAACCGTGACAGGCGTAGTGGTCTATTTGATGATTTCGCCATACTATACACATTGAGAACCTAACTAGAATTACCATGAAAAATTTAGCATTAAAATTCATTCGGGTAGCCTGCCTTTCTTTGATTGGTCTGTTTGTTCAGTTCTCAGCTCATGCGCAATGTGCAATGTGTCGGGCTTCCGTAGAAAATAATGTAAGCAATGGTGAGACGACCATCGGAGCAGGATTAAATAATGGGATCCTCTACTTGTTTGTAATGCCCTACCTAATAGCCGCTGTAATTGGCTTTTTATGGTATCGAACTGCGAAGAAGAAAAAAGCTAAATTGGCAATTCGCTAAATCAAAAAAGAGCAAAGTTTGATCATAGACTTTGCTTTTTTTATTTTACAAGGAAATGAATCATGAAACCCGAAGACTGGTAATTCTTATCAGTGTTTTTTCTCTTCTTGTAGTTTTAATTTTCAATTTCTTTTTCTTTCAGAAAAGTAATCAGGAGACCTATCTCAAAGATCTTCAAGACCGAATTCAAGCTGTAGATCATGAATTTGACGAGGATTTTATTCAAATTTTAATGGATGTGAGAAATGAGGATAGCCTCAGTTTTTCTAAAATCAGCTCGCCGATTCACAAGCATCCCTTTTTTATTTTGGACCTGGATGGTGAGCTACGCTATTGGTCAGATTACTCTTTAACGTTGGATTTTTCCAGTATTGATCTAAAGAAAGATTACCAGCTAACCCAAGGTCCATATGGGACAATGCTGCTCAAAACTCGATCTATCCGAAGAAATAATCAAGAGTTTCTGATGGTGCATGTCATCCGCTTGGTTTGGCCGGGAACTATTGAAAACGATTATCTGATTACAGGTGCCAATCCGGAATTATTTGGAAATAATAAGTTTGAGATTTTTTCCCCAGAGGAGAATTCTGAACAAAAAGTAACCAATTTGGCAGGGGTGCCTCTTTTCGGAATTAACTTCCTTTTAGGCTACATGCCTGCTGGAAGGGTGATTAATTCTGCCATCCTGATTTTCTTTTCCTCTGTCTTTTTATTGTACTTTTTTTTAGGCTCCAACTTTGTCTTAAAGAAATGGAGGAAGGGGAGGCGCTGGCAGGCTATCGGGTATGCAGTCATTGGGGTGATAGCCTTTAGACTGATTATGTTGGTACTGGAGTTCCCATCCAGCTTTCTCAACTTGTCACTGTTCGACCCTAGTAATTATGCCTCTTCTTGGTTTAATCCCAGTTTAGGTGACCTTTTTTTAAATACGCTATGTGGGACTTTAGTATTTGGACTTGTCCTTTTTCAGTTGATTTCTCCACCTATGCTAGAGAAGATCAAAGTCCTCAATCAGCCTCTCGAAATAAAAATTTTCTTTTTGGTTTCATTTATCATCTCCTCCATTTTCTTAGGATTAGTTTGGGTGCTTCCTAGTGATATTATCCAAAATTCTCAGTGGGCTTTGGACATCAATTCGATTGCTGAATTTGACTTATTCAAAGGGCTAAGCTTCGTTATTCTGTTTCTTTGGGGGGCAAATTATGTCCTGTTTACCTTATCCTTGATCAATCTGCTTTTGGAGCTTAAGGCTACCAAAAAGACCTATTATTTGCTCTTGGGGATCCTAGGAGTACCCATGCTTTTGGTGATTTTTTTGTTCTCCACTTTAGGCGCTGTTATCTGGACGATTCACTTGCTCTTTTTTTTCCTGGTTCTTCGATTTGAGCTGTTTAAAAATGTCTTCCGATTGGGATTAGATACCTTTCTAACTTTCTTTTTTGCCTGTCTTATTACCGCTGCAATTGCAGGCATCAGTACATTTCAAACAGAGAATGCGCAGTTAATTCAATCTAAAAATCGATTTGCCACCCAAAATCTGATTGAAAATGATGTGATGACTGAGTTCTTTTTGGGTGAAATTTTTAATCGAATCAATGGAGACTTGTTTATCCAAACTAGAATTGCGGATCCGCTTTTTTCAAAAGAGCCCATTGAGACAAAAATCAGAAGAATCTATCTGGACAATTACTTTGACCAATTTGAAGTGCAGGTTCGTATTTTCTCCACAGCAGGCCAGCAAATTTTGGGTCCTCCTGACGGAGTTAATCTTCAGGCATTGCGAGCAGAGTTTGTAAAGAGTGATTATGCCACCTCAATTAGAGGATTGTATTTTCTTCGTGGCGATGAGCAAAATTCAGGAAATCGATTTGTTTCTTTTATTCCTGTCCTCAAAGAAGGAGTACCGCTTGGGACGATTTTTCTAACCTTGAATCAATTGCGAGTCCAGCCGAGCAGTGTCTATCCAAAATTGCTTTTGGACAAGCAGTATAGTGATAAACTTGATCCGCTTCGTTACGATTATGCCATCTTCAAAGAAAACAGACTGATCAGAAGTTCGGGGGATTTCAATTTTTTACAATTGAAACTGGAGCAGCTAGTGACTAGGTCTTCATTCTTTTCGGAAGGGATTTCACAAGGAGGTTACCATCATTTTGGGATTCAAAATGGATCCGAGGTCATCGTTGTTTCTTCTCCGACTCGGACTTTGTCCTACTTCTTTGGAAATATTTCCTTGTTTTTTGTAGGCTTTGTGATCCTGACATTCTTCACCATTTTGATCAATACCCTATTAAAAGGGTCCCGGAATTTTGACTTCAACTACAGCACGAAACTACAGCTGTATCTGAATTTTGCCTTTTTCTTTCCAATCATCATCATCAGTATTATCACCATTGGGCTACTTGCAAACAGTTATCGAGAGGATTTGGATAGGCAGTATATCCAAAAAGCCTCTTTGATCCGAGGCAACTTAATCAGTTTTCTAAACAATCAGGAGCCACAAAATGTAGCAAACGACCTTTTGGTTGAGGAAGTAAATGGCCTTGCCAATACTATTGCGAGTGACATCCATTTGTATAATGCCTCCGGAAGGTTAGAGGTGACCAATCGCCCTAATATTTTTGACAAGAAAATACTTTCGCCCTTGATCAATCCAGTGGCATTAGCAGAAATTCAAGAGCAGGGGCAAAATGAATTTTTGGCAAATGAACGGATCGGAAATTTGAATTATAAGTCCGTCTATCTGGCAATTCCATCCTCTGCAAACAAAGGGAACTTGGCGATTTTGGCAGTCCCTTTCTTTGAATCAGAAGCAGAACTAAACTCGGTAATCGCAGATGTGTTGAGCAATATTTTCAATGCATTTGTGATCATATTTATCCTCTTTTTGATCGTTTCTTACTTCGTTTCGACCAATCTGACCTTTCCGTTTAAGTTATTGACTCAAAAGTTAAAGGCGACGAATTTGGAAAATAATGAGCCGATGTTTTGGGCAACAAAGGATGAAATCGGCCTGCTCGTCAAAGAATATAACAACATGCTCTATAAGCTGGAGGCTAGTAAGAAAGTACTCGCAAGTACAGAAAAAGAATCTGCTTGGCGTGAAATGGCAAAACAAGTTGCGCATGAAATCAAAAATCCGCTCACTCCGATGAAATTGACCTTGCAGCACTTATTGCGGCTGGAGAATGACGGCAGATTGGATGATGTCACCAAATTGAAAAAATCACTTGAAACCCTGATTCACCAAGTGGATGCCCTAAGTGGAATCGCTTCCTCTTTTTCAACCTTTGCGAAAATGCCTTTGCCTAAAAATGAAGAAATGAATTTTAAGGCGGTCCTCATGAAAGTGCTTGAATTGTTCAAGAATAACCAACAGGTGGACTTGATTTTTCAAGACGATTCGTTCGCAGATAGCATACCGATCATGGGAGATGACAAGCTGTTTGGTCGGGTGATTTCTAATTTGATTATCAATGGAATCCAAGCAGTTCCGGATGGAATAAGGCCAGAAATTCGCATTTGGTTGTGGATGACGGAAAACGATCTTTTTCTGGAAATAACGGATAATGGAAAAGGGATCTCTCCTGCACTTCGGGATAAAATCTTTATTCCAAACTTCTCTACCAAATCTACAGGTTCTGGTTTGGGATTAGCTATTGCAAGAAGTGGGGTGGAGACAGCAGGAGGCAAAATTTGGTTTGAAACTGAAGTCGACAAGGGGACAACTTTTTACCTCACCTTTCCATTGATTGGATAAGATTGATTTTAGTACCTTGAAATCAAAAGTTGATTCGGATTTGCCCATGCGGACTTGGATATTTTTCTGGATTTTAATCCTTGGCACTTCCTCTTTGGTAGTTGCACAGGAAAAATGCCGTTGGGTACCCGGAAACTATTTTCAAAATCCAACAGAATTGGACTCACTTTCCGGAATTCCGGAATCCATTCAAGTCCGTGATGCGGGAGGGAAATCTCTTGAATTTAAATTTGACCTCAGCAAAAATCTTCTTCAGGTCCCGGGTGATTTGGAATCCCTTCCAGATTCAATCCAAGTTTGTTACCGCACCTTCAGTCTACGATTTGACAGTCCAATTGCCAGACGAACCTTGCTTTCAGACTATGATTCTATGGCACGCTTCAAAGATCCGCTCGCAGCTGAGATTCCTGCTTTTGATTTTCGAGAGGAACTCTTTCCAACCACTGATTTGTATAAATCCGGAAGTTTGACGCGTGGAATTTCTTTTGGTAACACACAAAATGTCTTTGTCAATTCTGCATTAAACCTGCAATTGGAAGGAGCCATTTCAGATAACCTGAATATTCGGGCGAGTATTACAGATCAAAACGTTCCTTTTCAGCCGGAAGGCAATACCCAACAAATTCAGGATTTTGACAATGTGCTCATTGAGCTTTACAATGATAACTTTTCATTGGCAGCAGGGGATGTGGTCTTGCAGCAGCGGAAGTCTGAGTTTCTTCGCTATTACAAAAACGTCCAAGGACTTCAGTTTACTTCCAATTACAAACTCAATGACAAGTGGACTGCTAGCTCTCAGGGTTTTGCCTCGATTGCTAAAGGAAAGTTTGCTTCCATTCAATTACCGATTCTCGAAGGAACCTTGGGGCCTTATCGGATTAGCGGCCCTTCCAATGAACGCTTTGTCATCATCATGGCAAATTCAGAACGGGTTTTCCTAGATGGGAAACAACTTCAACGGGGATTCAATGAAGATTATGTCATCGATTACAATCAGGCAGAAATCACCTTCACCCCTAAAGTGTTGATCACTCAATATTCCAGAGTGCGGATTGATTTTGAATATGCGGAGCGAAATTTCAGCCGATCGATCATCGGTGCAAACCATAATCAGAGTAATGGAGTAGTCGATGTATATGTGAATTACTACCAAGAAAAGGACAATCGAAACCGTCCATTATTTACGGATTTCACACAAGAGGAACTTCGCCTTTTAGCAGCTGTGGGAGATCAAACCGAATTGGCACTGATCCCGAGGATAGATTCAGTAGCCTTTGATCCAAACCGCATTCTGTATGAAAAAATCCAAGAGGATATTCCCGGGGCCGATCCCCTGGTTTATTACCGCTATTCTTCTGATCCTGAATTAGCACATTTTGCCCTTTCATTTTCTCAGGTAGGACAAGGCCTAGGGGATTACAAGCGATCGAGTCAATTGTCCAATGGGACGGTTTTCGAATATTTGCCTCGGATAAACGGCCAACGACAAGGGGATTATTCTATTTTGAGTCAACTGCCAGCACCGGATAGCAAGCGCATGATGACCGCAGGCACGAGGATCAAATTGAGTGAATATGAAAAAGTCTACACCGAACTGGCGATGTCCTCTGTGGACAAAAATCTTTTCTCAGAGCTTGGGGATGAAAATAATCAAGGTCTGGGCGTAAAGGTCGGAATGGAATCAGCTGGTCGAGCTTCCAATCTATTCAAAGGCTATACGATGAAAGGCCAAACTGAATACGAATACAATTCCACTAATTTTAATTTTATTGATCGGTTTCGGTACATCGAGTTTGATCGGGATTGGGGGCTGACTTCTCAACAATTGCGGAAAGCAGCAGCGGAACAATTTTTTCGGGCTGGAATCGGATTTGAAAAGGATAATCTGAACCGCTTCAACTATCAGCTTTATTTGAGAAATCGGGAAAATGTCCTGAATGGAACCCAACATCTTGCGAATTGGAATGTGGAAATTTC
>JAHEBE010000008.1 GCA_024642365.1 Algoriphagus sp. | reverse complement strand
AATGACCTCTACGGTCATAAACACCTACAGCTGCTTGGTAAAAAACTAGGAATAATAAGAATACACCGATAGTCACGTGGAATCCGTGGAATCCAGTGATAAAGAAGAATAGGTTTGCAAATGAAGCAGGGCCATATTCATTGACAGTCAGATTCGCTCCATAAACTGTTTCTGTAACGAGTCGATTTAGGTTGTTAACATAAGTCAACACAGTTCCGGATTCTGTTCCATGAATAAAGTGATTCCACTCCCAGGCTTGACAGCTAAGGAAAGTAATACCACCTACTAAAGTCCAAAGCATCCATTTCACTACGTCATCACGATCATTTCTATGACCTGCTTCCACAGCTAGTACCATAGTAACAGAGCTGGAGATCAAAATAAAGGTCATGATACCTACGAAAATCAAAGGTGCATGTAGACCATGTACAAATGGCAAAGCCTCGAATACCAATTCCGGCACAGGCCAATATTCGTTTGATCCAGCGAAGGTCTCAAGAGAACCTGCATAGGATGGATAACTCACACGAATAGAGATGTAAGTGATCAGAAATGCAGCGAAAGTGAAGATATCTGAGAGCAAGAAAAACCACATCATGAGTTTTCCATAGCTGGCTTTGAAAGGTTCGTTACCACCTCCCCAAATGCCTCTTTTCGAGCTTACTTCAATAGCAGTAGAATGCGCGGACATAGAATATAGATTTGTACTGGGTTTTAATTTAATGATTCAAAAGCAAAAACATAAATAAATAGAGCCAAAGTCCTCCTAGAAAATGCCAATAGGTTGTAGCCATTTCCATGGTATCCATTGACTTTGAGTGAACTTTGTATCTGAAGGTCGAAATTAACACAATAATCAGAAATATTAAACCGCTGATTAGGTGAAGTGCGTGCATGCCGGTAAGAACATATAGGAAGGATCCTGCAGGATTTCCGACGAAAAACACCTCACTATCGACTAAAGCAATCCAACTAAACCATTGACCAACAAGGAAACAAATTCCAAGGATCACAGCCAGAGACATGCCGATTCTTAACTGGCTGAAATTATCTTTCTTGGCGGACAGATATGCCCAATGCAAGGCGACTGAACTCAAAATCACAATTCCTGAGGTGAACCAGAAAATTTGTGGAAGGTCGTAATCAAGCCAATTTCCTTCTGCTTGCCGAACAATAAATGCACTAGTCCAAGCTGCGAAAACCATCACCACTGTGACAATAAACAACCACAACGCAAACTTTTTTGGATGCATTGAAATTGGCTGCTCTACCAGATCAACATATTTTAATTCACTTTCCATGATCAGGGTAATTTATCTAGTAAGTAAGCAATCTGAACAATTGGTAAATAAAGGAAAGACCCAAACATAATTTTCAAAGCAGATTTTCTAGAGCAATCTCGCATTAAAGAAAAAGTTTGAGCTAAGAACAAAACTCCACATATCGTAGCCACAATTGCAGAATTCAAACCTGTTAATCCAAAATAGCTTGGAAGTAGTCCCAAAGGCAAAAGGAAAAGGGTGTAAATCATGATTTGAACTGCAGTGTTGAGATCTTTCCCTCCTCCACTTGGAAGGAGCTTAAATCCTGCAGCTTTATAATCTTCATCACTTACCCAAGCAATTGCCCAAAAGTGAGGGAATTGCCAAATGAATTGAATGCCAAAAATGATCAAAGCCTCATAACTAATGGAACCAGTGGCAGCAGTCCAACCCAATAATGGAGGCATTGCGCCAGGAATAGCACCTACAAATACAGCGATAGGGCCCACTCGTTTCAAAGGAGTGTAAACAAAAGCATAAAGTATCATGCTCAAGATCCCAAGTCCTGTGGTAAGTGGATTAGTGAATATCCAGAGTAATGAAATTCCCATCAAGGCAATAAAACCGGTAAACCAGTATGCCTCTTGCAAGGAAATTATCTGTAGTGGCAAAGGACGATTCTTTGTTCTCGCCATTAATTTATCCAAATCTCTTTCAAGGATTTCATTGATAGCGCCTGAAGCACCACTAATCAAGAACCCTCCAAGTGCAAGACCAATAAAACCTGGCCAACCAAATGAAACTCCTCGATCTCCTAGAATATATCCGAAAACGGCAGAAAAGGTCACCAAAGCAGATAATCTGAACTTCAATAATTCAGAATAGGCTTTCAGTCTCCCTAAAATAAAACTGTTCGAATGATCAGCTACTTCCACTGTCCTCATATTCAAATTGTATTTAAACTAAATTGCTTTTGCTCCCTTATTTGAAGAATCAATATGACTTGGACTCCAATAATTAGCGAACCTAAAAGCAGATGAATTGGCTGAAGGAAAGCTGGAATTCCAAAATAGGCCATCCCCATTCCTGTACCAATTTCTATTACTATCAAACCAAGCAGTACTTGTGTCCATAGGTTTATTTGTGATTTTCTCAAGGTGTACTTAAACGCCCAAAAGAAATAAATCAAATGAACACCAAATAGAACCAGCGAAAACGAACGATGAATTAAGAAATTTAACCCAACCCGTTCTACCCACTCTCCTCGAAGCATATTTCCAAGTTCTGTGGAAATCCCATCAATTTGCTCACGCACTTGAGTCC
Organism: Algoriphagus sp.; assembly: GCA_024642365.1. Lineage (GTDB taxonomy): Bacteria > Bacteroidota > Bacteroidia > Cytophagales > Cyclobacteriaceae > Algoriphagus. The sequence continues at coordinate 28,072 of JAHEBE010000008.1, read as the reverse complement.
CCAAAACCACTTGAACAATCATCAAAATCAATCCTAGTATCAATAGTATTTCCACTTTTGATGGAATATCCATTTTCACACCTTTGTTTCCAGACAACTTAAATGACCGATGATTTGCTATGATAAGTATTGCTACTAATAGCAAAGCCAAAACCATATGAAGCGTGATGATCCATGGAAGAAGGTTGGTCGATACGACGATCGAACCTATCCAGCCAATAACAAGAACTAACACCAAGGAACTAATTGCCAGTATTGGTATCATTGAATCAACTTTCCAAAGAGGCAATGATTTCCAAACCGTGAGTATTATTAGCAAACCAATTACTACACCGAGCAATCGATTCAAATATTCGATCCAAGTTTTTGTAGCATTGAATTCCTCCTCAATTAAGATGGATTTGTCATTCGCTATTGCATTGGCTGTTTCTGAGAAACCTAGTCGTTCAAGTGATGCTACAAACCTTTCGTTTTTAGCAATACGTTTTTCAAGATAAATCTCTTGATAGTTTGATGGTAATTGATCTACTGTGGTTGGTGGAATTACACTTCCAAAGCATTTGGGCCAATCAGGGCAACCCATTCCTGACCCGGTACTTCGAACTATTCCCCCAACTAAAATAAGTACATAAACAGCAATCACAGTGAGCAAACTCACTTTGCGAAAGCTGTTTATGGAATTTTTAGTGTTTAGATTCATTTGCAACCAAGACCTCTTCGTCTTCCTTCATGATCTCCAATTCTAATTTTACCAATTCCTGCTCATGAGGAAGGTTAGATTCAGGAGTAGCAGATAAGGGAACAGTCTGAGGAATGAAATCTTCTTCAGCACCTGGCTTAGAATAATCATATGGCCATCTGTAAACAGTAGGAATTTCACCTGGCCAGTTTCCGTGACCTGGATGAAGTGGTGTAGTCCACTCTAAGGTATTTGATCTCCATGGATTCAAACTAGCTATTCTACCTCTAAACATGCTGTAGAAGAAGTTGAAAATAAAGATGAACTGCGCCGCAAAGGTAATGATCGCTGCTACTGACACGAACATATTCAAGTCAGTGTACATATTTGCAAATTCAAAGTTGGTCCAGCTGTAGTATCTTCTAGGGAAACCAGCAATACCGATATAGTGCATTGGGAAGAATACCAAGTAAACACCAGCAAAAGTTAACCAGAAGTGGATGTAACCCAATTTGGCATCCATCATTCTGCCGAACATTTTAGGGAACCAGTGGTAAACACCTGCCATCAGACCAAAGAAAGAGGCAGATCCCATTACCAAGTGGAAGTGAGCTACTACGAAATAAGTATCGTGCAGCTGAATATCGATTGCGGAATTTCCTAGGAAAATACCAGTCAAACCACCAGAGATAAAGAAGGAAACCAATCCTATTGAAAACAACATCCCTGGAGTAAAGATCAAGTTACCTCTCCAAAGGGTAGTAAGGTAGTTGAATACCTTCACTGCAGAAGGTACTGCAATAATCAAAGTCAGGAACATGAAAATTGATCCCAAGAATGGATTCATACCAGATACAAACATATGGTGCGCCCATACAATGAATGAAAGGATTGTGATTCCAAGCATTGAGATAATCATTGCCTTGTAACCAAAGATTGGTTTTCTAGAATTCGTTGCTATGATTTCAGAAGTGATACCAAGTGCAGGCAACAATACAATATAAACTTCAGGGTGTCCTAAGAACCAGAACAAGTGCTGAAATAGTACTGGTGAACCACCTGTGTTTGGCAAAGCCTCACCAGCAATATAAATATCAGAAAGGTAGAATGAGGTACCGAAACTTCTATCAAATACTAAAAGAAGTGCTGCAGCAAATAATACCGGGAATGACAATAAGCCAATTACAGCCGTCAAGAAAAATGCCCAAATTGTTAGAGGCAATCTTGAGAATGACATTCCTTTTGTTCTCAAGTTGATCACAGTTGTGATGTAGTTAATACCTCCTAAAAGGGAAGATGCGATGAAGCAGGTCATTGCTACTAACCACAAAGTCATTCCTAATCCCGATCCAGGTATCGCTTGCTCAAGTGCTGATAATGGCGGATAAACCACCCAGCCACCACCTGCGGGACCAGTTTTGATGAAAAGGGAAATAAACATGATCACACTGGACAAGAAGAAGAACCAGTAAGACAACATGTTCATAAATCCCGACGCCATATCCCTAGCTCCAATTTGAAGCGGAATTAGGTAGTTGGAGAAAGTTCCACTCAAACCAGCTGTCAATACAAAGAATACCATGATGGTACCATGCATGGTCACTAAAGCGAGATAGAAAGTTGGATCCAAAGCTCCAGCCTCATCAATCCATCCACCTAAAATCGGTCGAAGGAAAGACATATCCATTCCTGGAAAACCAAGTTGGAGTCTGAAAAGGATTGAAAGGAATCCACCAATGATCGCCCAAAACATACCCGTGATTAGGAATTGCTTTCCAATCATCTTATGGTCTTGGGTGAAGATATATTTTGTTACAAAATTATCATGATGCTCATGATCGTGGTGATCGTGTGCTGCGGAATCATGATTTGCGACAGTTGCTGTAGCCATAATCTATAATTTTGTTTATTTATTACCCTTTAATTGAATTTCAGCAAGTTCTTTGGTCTCCGTTGGAAGCCCTTCTGCCAAAGCAGGGTTCATCTGAAGAAAAGTCTTTTGCTCTGATAACCACTTCTGGTAGGCCTCTGGCTCCACCACCTCAATCACCTTCTTCATAGAGAAGTGCCCACGCCCACAGATCTCTGTGCAAGCAATTTCATATTCAAATTCTGGATCATTCAACTCGATTCTCATTTCAGCTGTAGTCTTGGTAGGTACAAACCAAAAACGAGTTGGCATGCCTGGTACAGCATCCATTTTCAATCTCATGTGAGGTGCAAAAACAGAGTGAAGTACGTCTCTTGCTCTTATTTTAAACAATACTGGCTCTCCTTTAGGGATGACCACTTTTGGGGAAGAGAAGTCATCAATAGAATTCTTATCAGTAAAATCAACTCCATGTGAATTTGATGCAGTGATCAATCTGTAATCGTAATCACCCAATACATTATCAGCGCCAGGATATCTTATTTCCCATGCAAATTGGTAACCCATAATCTCTACCACATGCGCTTTTTCAGGCGCAGGAGCGGTAATATCAGACCAAGCCATCCAACCAGAGATTACTAATCCAGCAAGTACTACACCTGGAACTACTGTCCAGATGATTTCAAGCTTATTATTATCCGGGTAAAATGAAGCTTTTCGCTTCTCGCTATACTGATATTTATAAGGGAAAATGAACAATAAAACGTGAGTGATCAGGAATACAATCCCTGTCACTGCCATCGTGATCCAAAATAGTTGATCCGTAATCACACCGTGCTCAGAAGCCACTGGCAGCTGATAGTTATCAAACTCTTTGATAGAATACCAGAACATTAAAATCCCCGTACCCACTAGGAACAACACGAATAATACCGCATTCACCTTATTACTTCCAGAGGCGACCTTTTTATCAGAGCCTTTTACCACTGAGACTAATGTTTGGATTCGATATACCATCCAAATGATGGACAATAATAAAAGAACCCCTACTCCAATCAGAAATCCGTACATACCTTAATTTTTTAGGCTAATATTAAATATGATGATGATAGCTTTCTTCAAGCATTGGGTGATTTTTAGGAATCAGGTTCCCTTTTGCTAAGCCTCCAAGGATTACCATTGTAGCCGCTGAACCATATACTAAAAACATCCCTATTTCCATAAATCCAATCCCTCCATTATGTCCCAAAGTACCTGGTTGAACCATCAAGAAGAAATCTACCCAGTGACCAGCAATGATCATCGTACAGACTAACTTCAAGAATACGCCATGTCTTTTGGCGTCTCTAGTCATTAAAACTAGGAAGGGAAGTACAAAGTTCATCCCGATATTTACGAAAATGAACGGTCCATACACGTCTGAGCTCAGTCTCTCAATAAAGTAAACTGATTCTTCAGGTATGTTGGCATAATAGATCAAAAGGAACTGTGAAAACCACAAATAAGTCCAGAAAATAGTGAAGCCAAATACGAACTTACCTAAATCATGAATGTGATTCTCATTGACCATCTCAAGGTAACCTTGACCTTTCAAGAAAATAGTGATCAAAGTCATCGCAGACAAACCTGCTACGAACCAAGATGCAAATACATACCATCCAAATAAGGTAGAGAACCAGTGCGTGTCGATTGACATTACCCAATCCCAAGCAGAGATAGAGGATGAAACAGCAAAGAAAATGATGAAGTAAGCAGACATGCTTCGGATTTTATACCAAGAAGTGCTACCACCAAGCGTATCTTCAGCGTAAGATAAACTCTTCAACTTATTGAAGAAAAATACCCAGAAACCAAAGAATAAGACCATTCGAGCGATAAAGAACGCCGGGAAAGTTCCTTTGGCCATTGGCCAATAAAAGAAAGCTCCTTTTCCGTCTATGATTTTATCATATTCAGGAGAAGCTTTATCAAACAAATAGCTATGAGTCCAGTGAAACAAATCATGGTTTGCTAAGAAGAATGTAGCAATCATTAATACTGCTGCATATGGCAACCAATTTCCTAAAGAGAGCATTACTCGAACGATAGGTGCAGACCATCCTGCTTGCGCTGCATACTGAATAGCAAAGAAGAATACTCCGATAATAGATATACCAGTGAAGTAAACATTGTTAATCCAAAGGTTAGCATAGAGTCTTTCATACCAATGAAAAGCATGTTCTCCTGCTTCAGCACCTTCTTCATGATGACCACCAAACATGGCCATAAGGATTCCAATTCCAAGTAAAATAGCGCCAATGACCAAAACAGTCATGATCGACTTTTTAGTCGATGCTTTGAACTCAAACTTTTGATCCAGATTATAGTGTTGTGCGTCGTGAGCCATAATTAATTTGCTGGAGTTTCTTCGGTTGATACTACGGCTTCAGCTACCTCAGGAGCCTGAGCGCTTTGACCACCTTGAATTTTTTGTTTCACATAGTGAACAATTTTCCATCGATCTTCTGGAAGGATTTGAGAACCATGAGCTCCCATTCTACCCTTTCCTTTAGTAATGACATGGAAAATATGTCCTTCTGGTAGACCAATGTATGCGCCACCCGTAAGGTTAGCTACACCACCGATTTTTTCGCCTACTTTTCCATCACCTTGGCCACCCTTTCCGTGGCAAGAAGAGCAATAGTTTAGGAACAACTGCTCCCCATCTTTCAATACAGCATCAGAAAGCTCCACCGGATTTTTTACTGTTGCTCCGGCAATCTCTACTTCAAATGCTTTCAATCTGTAGGGTAAATAGCCATTCTTGTTTCTTGGGACTGTATTTTCTACAGGCTCTCTCATATTCATGTTATGAGGATTGTGGATATTACTATTGTAAAATTCACCTTTCCCATCTTCTCTTGTCGATAGCCAAGATCCTTCAGTCTCTTCAGTGATCTGAGTCAATGGCTCATAAGCCACTGAATGATACATCTGAGGAGCATATTCTAGTCCTTGATTTTCTCCACCAGCTTTGCATCCAATCAGGAGAATTCCAGAAAGTGCAAAACCAAGTAAACTATAGGTATTAGTAATCTTCATATTTCCAGATTTACTAGTCAAAACTTTTTTTATTTACCTCTGTTGCTCCAGAAGACTTAAGGATTGCTTCAATTTTAGCTAAATCCATAGCTGAATTGTTTGCAATATCAATCGCCATGATGTGCTTATCATCTGTACTTCTTACATCAAAAATTCTAGGCTGAGCCCATGGTTTAAGATTAGAACTGATCATAAATACACCAACCATTCCGAAAGCAGCTAATAGTACTGTCATTTCGAAGGTAACCGGAATAAAATCAGGAAAGGCTGCGTAGTCTTTACCACCAATGATCATTGGCCAGTCAAATCGCATCATGTAGAACTGCATGGTTAAAGCCAAACTTGTTCCTAACATTCCAAATAAGAAAGCAGCAATTGGAAGACGGCTTCTTTTGTATCCCAATACATGCTCAAGTCCGTGAACAGGATAAGGTGAATAGACCTCATCTATTTTCACACCACTTGCTCTTACTTCTTCTACCGCATGGAGTAAAACGTCCTCATCGTCATATACTCCTAAAACAAAATGTGTATCTCTTTCCATGATTATTTAGACACTTTTTCAGATGAAGATTTCAATACAGCCTTTACCTCTGCCATGTTGATCACTGGGAAGAACTTAGCAAATAAGAAGAATAAGGTAAAGAATAATCCAAAGGTGAATAGGTACACTCCGACATCCGCCCAAGTTGGGTAGAACATTGCCCAAGATGATGGTAGATAATCTCGGTGTAGAGAAGTCACGATAATTACAAATCGCTCAAACCACATTCCGATATTCACTACAATTGAAAGTGCGAAAGTTGCAACGATGGATGTTCTGATTTTTTTAACCCAGAATAATTGTGGGGAAATCACATTACAAGTCATCATTGACCAATATGCCCACCAATAAGGTCCGGTTGCTCTGTTTATAAAGGCATATTGCTCCGCCTCTACTCCTGAATACCAGGCGATGAAAAACTCAGTAATGTATGCGATACCTACAATAGAACCTGTGATGATGATAACTATATTCATCAATTCGATATGGCCAATCGTTATGTAATCCTCAAGTTTGAAAACTTTTCGAGTCACAATCATCAGCGTCAATACCATTGCAAAACCTGAGAAAATCGCTCCAGCAACGAAGTAAGGAGGGAAAATCGTGGTATGCCATCCTGGAATAACTGAGGTAGCAAAGTCAAAGGATACAATCGTGTGTACTGAAAGTACCAGTGGAGTAGCCAATCCAGCTAAAATCAAAGAAACTGACTCATAGCGCATCCAAGTTTTTGCAGCTCCATCCCAACCAAAGGAAAGTGCTCCATAAATTGTTTTTCTCAATCCTGTTGCCCGATCTCGGATCGTAGCAAAATCGGGAATCAAACCAATGTACCAGAATACTAAAGAAACAGAGAAGTAAGTAGAGATCGCAAACACGTCCCATAGTAGAGGCGAGTTGAAGTTTACCCAAAGGGAACCAAAGGTGTTTGGAAGTGGTAATGCCCAATATGCTCCTAACCAAGGACGACCCATGTGAATGATCGGGAATTGAGCCGCACAGATAACTGCGAAAATGGTCATTGCTTCTGCAGCTCGGTTAATGGATGTTCTCCATTTCTGTCTGAACAGTAACAAAACCGCCGAAATCAGCGTACCTGCGTGACCGATACCCACCCACCAAACGAAGTTGGTGATATCCCAGGCCCAGCCTACAGTTTTATTAAGGCCCCACATGCCAATCCCTTCCCAGAGTGTGGCAATTAGTGCAATTGATCCTAGAGCTAATACTCCGGCAGCAGTAAGAAAAGCAAGGAACCAAGATAATGATGGTTTGCCTTCTACTTGACGGGACACATCATGTGTCACATCATGGTAGGTTTTGCCCCCGGTAACTAATGGCTCTCGTACGGATGAAGTAACCTGCATAGTTTATAAAATTAAGATTACGCTTCGTTTTTGTCTTTATTTCTGATTTTGGTAAAGTACCAAACGTTTGGACTCACGTTGATCTCTTCCAATACATGGTAAGCTCTTTCCTCGCCTACTTCTTTCACTGCTGAGGTGGTGTTTTCCTCAATTTTGAGCAGTTTAGAAACTTGGCTATTTGGATCATTCATATCTCCAAATACCAAAGCATCTGTAGGACAAGCAACCGCACAAGCAACATTGATTTCTCCGTCTTGTACTTTTCGCTTCTCACGCTTCGCAGTTAATTTACCTGCCTGAATACGCTGTACGCACATCGAGCATTTTTCCATTACCCCTCTTACCCGAACAGTAACATCTGGATTCAATACCATTTTACCAAGGTCATCATTTTGGGCAACGTTGACTCCTGCGAAGTCTTTGTTGTCATGATATTTGAACCAGTTGAATCGACGAACCTTATACGGACAGTTGTTTGCACAATATCTTGTACCAATACATCTGTTATATGTCATTTGATTCAAGCCTTCAGAGGAGTGTGTTGTTGCAGCCACTGGACATACCGTCTCACATGGTGCATTATTACACTGCTGACACATCATCGGCTGGAAAGTCACTTCTGGATTATCCGCAGCAATTTCCAAGGCTTTCAAATCATCAGCTGGAGCATCTGAAGAATAATAGCGATCAATTCTGATCCAAGCCATTTCTCTTCGATTCAACACTTCTTGCTTTCCAACTACAGCCACGTTGTTTTCAACTTGACAAGCAACTGAACAAGCACTACAACCGATACAAGAGTTCATATCAATCGCTAGTCCCCAATGGTGCTGGCTATATTGATGACCCTTCCAAAGGGATATTTTTGAAGGCTTAACGAATTCACCATCCTTATATATCTCTGGATGATATCTTCCTGCACCTGCATTTTCTTTGTATTCACCTAAAGTCGCTTCCTGAATTACGTTTTCACGTCCCATGAAAGTCTGGTGAGTCTGAGTTCGAGCAATTTTATACGTATCGGCAGTTACCGTTACTTCTACTCCAGCAGTGATATCGAAATTCACAAAACCATTAGAAGCATCCAATAACTCATAAGCATTTACACCTACGCCGTTCGCTACTCTACCTGCTTTTGTTCTTCCATAACCTAATGCCAATCCGAAAGTACCTTCCGCTTGACCAGGCTGAATCATAATTGGAACGATCAAAGATTTACCATTTACAGTAATCGAGGCTTTCTTAGTATGCTCCTCTACCATGCTAACTCCATTATCTGAAGCCCATTTTTGAGAAACAGTCAGATAGTTGTCCCAAGTTGCTTTTGTAATTGGATCAGGCATTTCTTGTAGCCAAGGAATATTAGCATAAATACCATTTCCGATTCCAACCTTTGCGTAGATTATCAATTCTGCTCCTGCATTTCCTGCAGTTGATGTTTTTGATACCGCAGCAGCTGCTGCAGCTACATCTCCAATTGGAGCAAGTGCTGTGGCAGGAGATGCAATCGCTAATACACCATTATATAAGGTAGTGTCCCAGAATTCTTGGAACGTGCCTCCAGTTTCTACAAATGTGAAAACTTCATTTTCCCAAACTGACTGAAGGAAATCATAATAATTCGTTGTCGATCCAGCCCAAACTAGGAAAGATTCCTGGGCTTGTCTGGTTTCAAATAATGGCGAAATAGTAGGTTGCGCAAGTGAAAAATGTCCACGCTTTGGCTCAAAATCATTCCAAGACTCTAGGTAATGGTGATCAGGAGCTACCAATTGTACCAAAGAAGAAGTCTCGTCTAGGGTAGCATTGGTCGCCAAGCTAACTTTTGCTTTCGCAATTCCTTCTGCAAGCTCAGCACCTTTAGCAAAGTCATAAACAGGATTACAGTTGTAGAAAATTACTCCTCCAACTTGTCCTGCTTTCAATTCCGCAACAAATTGATTCATTCTTGCATCATCCCCTTTTCTAAAATGAACAGGATTTGCAAAGTCTACTGTAGTACCATTAGCACCAAGCAATTCATTGATTGCGTTGATTACTACCTGTACATTTGGATCATTTGATCCTGAAACTACCAAAGAAGCACCTTTACTTGCCCAAAGGTCATTTGCAGCTTTATCCAAATGTGCAATTTCTACTGCTTCTGCAGATACAGTTGCCGCTCCTGCTTTTTTTGCAATCGCATTGTACAATGCTAGTACAGCTAAACCGCTTTGAGAAGCTTTGATTGGAGTTCGATAATCTGCATTGGCACCAGTCATGGATAGATTTGACTCAAACTGGTAATGGCGAGACATTTCTGGTCGCTCTTTGCTTATTTTTCGAGTTTTACCGTATTGTCCAGCAAATTCAATTGGAGAAATCCAAGTTCCTAAAAAGTCCGCCCCAAATGAGACGATTGTTTTTGCCTTATCAAAAGCATATGAAGGAATAACAGCCGATCCATAATAAGTTTCTGCTGCCTTTTTGATTCCATAATTAGAGATCGGATCATACTGGATTAATTCAGCACCACCAACAGCATCGCTAAATACTTGAATTGCTTGAAGCGTAGAAGGGGAAAGAATTGTATTGGAAACAATTTTCACATTTCCAGCTGTAGCAAATTTTGATTTAACCTCTGCATCGATAGTTGCCCAATCTGACTTGGCTCCATTCACCATTGGTCCAGCCAATCGCTCTTTATCATAAAGGGATAAAATGGAACCCTCCACGATCGCATTCACTTTCCCTTTATTGATTGGTGAAAGTGAGTTTCCGTCAATTTTGATAGGTCTACCTTCTCTTGTTTTTACTACGATAGATGCATAATCACCACCGGTAGAAAAAGTAGAAGCGTAATAGTTCGGGATAGATGGGTTGATATCAACCGGCTTATTTACGTAAGGGATTGCCTTTCTTACAGGAGCCTCGCAAGCCGCCAAAGAAGCTGCTGCCAAACTGAAACCCATTACTTTTAGAAAGTCTCTTCTTGAAGATCCGCCATCTTCGCTTAAGCTTGATGGAAGCTCGACAAATTCCTTATCGGCGTTCTTTACAAACTCTGGATCGTTATTGAGCTGCTCAAGGCCTTTCCAGTATGTTTTTTTAGTTTCCTTCATTTTATAATCTAGAATGAATTTTCAAAGAGAATGATGAATTAATAGTGGCATTTAGCACATTCCAAACCACCGATGTCCTTTACTTTCAAGGCATCTTTTGAATCGGTATGCAATTGCACCAGCTTATCATAGTAAGCGTTGCCTTCTGTGGTAATCTCAGTCTGTCTGTGACAGTCGATACACCAACCCATAGTCAACGCACTGTGCTGACCTACTACTTCCATTTCCTGGATCGGTCCGTGACAAGTTTGACACTCGATACCGCCTACCTTTACGTGCTGAGAGTGATTGAAATAGGCCAAATCAGGAAGGTTATGTACTCTTACCCACTCAATTGGCTTATTATTATCCACAGCATCATATATTTTCTGAATCTCAGGAGATACACCTTCTTTGCCTTCCACATTCTGTATATGCGTATGGCAATTCATACAAATGTTTGCAGATGGAATGTTGGCTGATTTACCAATTTCAACACCCGTATGGCAATATTGACATGCAATTTCTAAAGTTCCTGCATGAAGCGCATGGGAATAAGCTATTGGTTGCGTTGGCGCATAGCCTTGTTGAACGCCTACAGTATATAAACCGTCGATAGCTGTTTTTGCCACCATGGCAACTACTAGCGCAGTAACGATGATTATGAAGCCATCGCTCTTTAGGATTTTACCAAGCTCAAATTTCTGCGAGATAAATTCTTTATCGGTTTCGTCCAGATCCTGTTTCGTAAGATACTTTGACAGTACAGAAATAATCAACCCAAGAACTACAAGGATCAACAATAAAACGACCACCAAAACAGCTAAAATTCCAGTCAGGTATTCATTTGGAATTCCTCCCCCGCCTGCGGTAGCAGCTCCATCTGTACCAGTTGCGGCAACTGCTGCTGCTGGATCAACTTTATCACCGTATTCGATGTAAGCGAGTAGATTATTTAGATCGTCATCAGTCAAAAACTCATGGGAGATCATAACAGTATTGTTATACTCCTTAAAAAGAGCGGTGTAATAAGCATCGCCAGATCCAATTACAGCCTGTGAGTTTTTGATGAAATTTTTCACCAATTCAACTGGCGCCCGATCTGTAGCTCCTCTCAGCGCAGGACCGATCAACTTCTGATCGAGTTTATGGCAAGTTTTACAGTTTGCGTTAAATACTGTTTTTCCAGCTGCTATTGCTTCATCGCTACTTACAACAGTCGGATCAGCTGCAAATGATTGCGTCCCGATCAGCATGAAAAACAGCACTGCTAGCATTTGGAAATTCAATCGAACCCTTACTAACGAGCGTTTTGATAACATATTATAGCTAATTAAATAGTTTAAACGGTTTTCTATAACCCTTGCAAAGGTACTACCCGAAGCCAATTTTTCAAACATGAATACCAACCTATTCCTTGTTTGTAAAGGATATCAATTGGCTGGCTATCTATTTGATTATCTATAAGTTAGATAGGTTAAAAAGCTGATTTTTTAATTTAGAATTAATATAAATAGTGTAATTTTCGGAATTATTACCTACTCTTCTGAAAATCAACCGTTAAGACTTTTTTTTCTTTTCGAGATTGATTCTGAGTTCAGATTTTGAACCAATCCAACCCAAAATTACCAAAACCATATTTGGAGGAATACAGATATTACCTACATTTGCATTCCAATTAAAATTGGTCGAGTGGCCGAGTGGCTAGGCAGAGGTCTGCAAAACCTTGTACAGCGGTTCGAATCCGCTCTCGACCTCAACAAAAAAGCATCTACGAAAGTGGATGCTTTTTTTATTGCCATTTGAATTCACTTTAGGTGTCATTCGCTTTTCAAAAGTGATTATCAACTCATAAAACAAAAAAAACGCCGACTTTTCAGCCGGCGTTTTTATTTCTAAAGTTGGGAAGAATTACTTCTTACCACCTTCCATTTTCTCTTTCAATTCCGCTAGTGCGTCCAAATCACCAAGTGTTGATTTTTCTGCTGGAGCAGTAGAAGAAGCAGATTCAGAAGAATCATCTTTCTTCTTAGACGCCTTCTTCGCAGGCTTCGCCTCTTCTTTGAACATTGCTGTATGAGAAAGGACGATACGCTTATCATCTTTAGAGAACTCAGTTACTTTGAATTCTAAAGACTCTCCAACCTCAACTTGAGAACCATCTTCTTTCTCCAAGTTTTTGATTGTCGCAAATCCTTCTAATCCGTAAGGAAGCTCAAGTACTGCACCTTTGTCATTCTTAGAATTAACGGTACACTTATGTACTGATCCTACAGGGAATACAGATTCGAAAGTATCCCAAGGGTTTTCTTCCAATTGCTTATGTCCAAGTGCAAGTCTTCTGTTGTCTACGTCAAGTTCAAGAACAGCTACTGCTAGCTCGTCTCCAACCTTTACAAACTCAGATGGATGCTTGATTTTCTTAGTCCAAGACAAGTCAGAAACGTGTACTAGACCATCGATTCCTTCTTCCAATTCAAGGAAAAGGCCGAAGTTTGTCAAGTTTCTTACCACACCTTTATGCTTAGTACCTACAGCATATTTGGTATTCATATCCGCCTTAGTCCATGGATCTTCAGTCAATTGCTTGATACCAAGAGACATCTTACGATCGTCCTTATCCAAAGTCAACACAACAGCTTCAACCTCATCACCAACTTTTACAAAGTCAGCAGGGTTTCTTAAATGCTGTGACCAGCTCATTTCAGATACGTGGATCAAGCCTTCAACTCCAGCAGCAAGCTCAAGGAATGCACCGTAGTCAGCTACGTTTACAATCTTACCTTTCACTCTGCTTCCAACCTCAAGGCTAGCAGCTAATGAATCCCAAGGATGAGCAGTCAATTGCTTCATACCCAAAGAAATTCGCTTCTTATCATCATCAAAATCAAGCACTACAATCTGAACCTTCTGGTCAAGCTGCAATACTTCTTCCGGATGATTGATACGTCCCCAAGAGATATCTGTAATGTGAAGTAGACCATCTACACCTCCCAAATCGATGAATACACCGAAGTTGGTCATGTTCTTGATCACGCCTTCCAATACTTGACCTTTCTCTAGGTTGTTTAGGATCTCCGCTTTCTGCTTCTCAAGATCTTTCTCGATCAACACTTTGTGAGATACGACTACGTTATCATTTGCGTGGTTGATTTTCACCACTTTCACTTCCATTTTCTTACCTACGTAGATATCAAAATCACGGATAGGCTTCACGTCGATCTGAGAACCTGGCAAGAATGCTTCAACTCCGTAGATGTCTACGATCAAACCACCCTTAGTTCTTCTCTTAACAAGACCTTCGATCACATTGTCAAACTCAAGCGCATCTTCGATGTCCTTCCAAGCACGAACGATCTTTGCCTTCTTACGGGAAAGGATCAATTGGCCTAGGTAGTTCTCCTGCTCCTCGATGAATACTTCTACAGTATCACCTGGCTTGATAGACTCTAAATCTCTAAATTCTGACAAAGGAACCAATCCATCAGATTTGAATCCGATATTGATGATCACATCTTTATCATTTACTCCTACGACGGTACCTTTAATCACCTCTTTTTCAGTGATTTCGTTCAATGTATTCTCATACATTGCCGCCATTTGCTCACGCTGCGCTTTGGAATATCCTTCACCAAAACCTTTGGTTTCGAAATCTTCCCAGTTAAATTCTGCTTTGTTAGACATAATACTTTTAACCCTGGTTAAGCAACAGTCTAAGGGTCATCAGACTGCTGTTTTTTAGTTGTAAATCAATGAATTAACTACTGTTAAGACACTCCATCCACTTGAACGGACTGCAAAGGTAGCGTTTTTATGATATTTGAAAAATTATAGAGCGAAATCAACGCTCTTTTTATAGAAGTATTCCTTTTTAAATGAAATTGTCCAAGAATCGACTTAAACTTGAAAAAAAAAGCCCTGAACGGATTCAGGGCCTTGCAAGCAAAGAGTGAAAGGATTATTTCGAACCCAAATTTAACTTAATTTCCGGATGATCAAGTTGTTTCAATGGATTTATACCATTTATTCAGGACTACTTTTTATCCTGCTGATGTTGATATTCAGCCTATTTATAATCATACCCTTGCTGATCAGTGAGCGGGGAGACAAGATCTCCTTCTTTTTTATCCGTCTTTGGGCAGGGATTTGGGCTATCCTATCTGGCATCAGATTCGAAATACACGGTAAAGAACACATCGATCTTTCGACTTCCTATATCTACATTTTTAATCATCGTTCGTTTATTGATGCACCGATGATTCCTTTGACAGTTCCACAGGAAGTTCGAGCGATTGGAAAAAAAGAGCTTTCAAAAATTCCGATTTTCGGTGCTGTGGTAGGGAAGTTGGCTGTTTGGGTGGATCGAGGAGATACTGAATCCAGAAGACTAAGTGTAGAGCGATTGATTGTTTATTTAAAAAAAGGAATTTCGATCGTGGTGGCTCCGGAAGGTACTCGAAATGACACCGATGAACGTTTGCTTCCTTTTCAGCGCGGAGCATTCCGACTTTCAATTGAAATGGGTATTCCGATTATGCCATTGGCTGTGATTGGAGCAGATCGAATCATGAAGCGCGGATCCTTCCTTTTAAAACCTGGAAAGGTTCGGCTTTATTTTTCCCCTGCCATGTACCCACCTGTCGACTCAGAAACTGCGATTATCGATTTTACAGAGAAATGTAGGCAACGCCTAGATTCTATGATTTTAACCCATGAATAAATTCTAGTGATTTTCAGCTGACTCCTCAATTGCTTCATGAGTCAATTCTTCAAACAGGACATAGATGGATAAATAGGTCAATGGAACTGTAACAAGCAATCCTACGCCTAAAGCAAGTATTCCTGCAATATTTACTAGGAACAAAACTAGGATGAATCCAAAGAATTTCCACCAATTGGTATGAACCAATCTCCGACTATACTCCATCGAGGTCCAGAAATCAAAGCCTCCAAAAAGTCCAAATAGCATCGAGAAAATATAGCCCACTCCCAAATAAACTCCTGGAATAATCAATGCAAAAACGCCCAAGACAATTAGGATCCCACTGATTAAATTGATGGTCACCACCAAAAACCAATACTTGAATCCATCAAAATAATTCTGAAAATCAAAATACTCTCCTTGGTTAATCCGATTGGCAATTAAATAAAACCCCGCACCAAAAGCCGGAGATAAAATTATCGAGTAAATCGAGACAAACTCCTCAAAATAAATCACAAAAAATGCCTGCGTCGCAGCAATAATAAACATAAAGCCAACATGAAAAAGAGGTCGGACTTTAAATAAAGCCCAACCCTTCTCCAAAATTTCTTGGATTTGGAAGTCTACTCCCCTAGCAATTAGCTGTTCCAGTTTACCTCGATCCATTCTTAATTATTTTGTAAATGCTTCCAGAATATCATGCTTAGTAATGATGTGGATTTGATTCTGCGCATCCCGCACCAATACCGCTTTTTCTTTTTCTACCATAGAAGAAAGTACGTCAAGCGTACTGTCAAGCGCGACAAATTTCATAGAGTCTTCCATAACATCCGCCACTTTCCCATCTTTCAGATTTGGATTATCGATGATTCTTGCCAATAGTTTATTATCTGTCAGACAGCCTACCACTTCTCCATTTTCCATAACAGGAATTTGAGAAACGCTTGTCTTATTCATCAATCCGATGGCATCTCTTACAGAATCCGACTTTTGGACAGAAAGAATGGAGTAACTCCCACTTCGCTGAGAAATAATATCTCGTGCTGTAGAGAACGTCTTATCTTCTAAAAATCCATGATTACGCATCCATTCGTCATTATAGACCTTACCGAGGTAGCGCGTGCCGTGATCCGGTAAGATGATAACCATGGTGTCGCCTTCTTTTAGGTTTTCCTTGGCATATTCTAAAGCGCCATGCACCGCAGATCCGCATGACCAACCTACAAAAAGCCCCTCTTCTTTAGCCAATCTTCGCGTCATCACCGCCGCATCTTTATCAGTCACTTTGATGAAATGATCAATCATATCAAAGTCTACATTCTTGGGAAGGATATCCTCTCCGATTCCTTCAGTCAAATATGGGTAGACTTCTTTTTCATCAAAAACACCCGTTTCCTTATACTTTTTGAAAACTGAGCCATAGGTATCAATCCCTACTGTCACAACATTGGAATTTTGCTCCTTCAAGTATTTTGCGGTTCCACACATTGATCCACCCGTTCCTACACCTGCTGCATAATGAGTGATTTTTCCCTCTGTATCCTTCCAGATTTCAGGACCGGTAGTCTCATAATGCGCCAAAGCATTTGACAAGTTGTCGTATTGGTTGGGGTAAAAGGAATTTGGAATATCAGCGTTCAATTTCCGTGCAACGGAATAGTATGACCTTGGGTCTTCGGGTGATACGTTTGTGGGACAAACAACCACTTCAGCTCCCACAGCTTTTAGGATATCAATCTTTTCTTTTGACTGCTTATCGGCCATGGTAAAAATGCATTTATAGCCTTTTGCCACTGCAGCCAAAGCCAATCCCATTCCGGTATTTCCGCTCGTTCCTTCGATAATTGTACCTCCTGGCTTTAGTAGACCTGCCTTTTCAGCATCTTCTACCATTTTGATCGCCATTCGATCCTTCATGGAATTTCCCGGGTTGAAATATTCAACTTTCACCAAAACATCTCCTTTGATGCCTTTATTGAGCTTGTTTAATCGAATCATCGGGGTATTCCCTATAGTTTCGATAATGGAATTGTAAATCATAGTCAGTTACATTTGGAACCCAAAATTACAGGAATTTTTCTCCCTGTCCCGAGACATTCCATTAAAAACAAAATAAAATTCTGTGGTTACAGCTCTTTAAATTCGAGTCGCTTCAAAATATCAAGGCTGACATGAATCAAAAGCAGAGCCACTAGAGACACTCCTACCACCAAAGATCCAAAGGCCCAAGCAAATTGATCAGTTATCAAAAACAATAGGATGCTGAGTGCGACTGAGGGCAATAATCCGAACATCAAAATCCCTCCGATCATAAGTGGTTTGATTAAAACCCGATCCCAACCTTCATCAAGCCCAATCTGAGGAATTAAATTGATCCCAAAACCGGTAAGGTAAAAAGCCAAAACCCCGAAAATAAATCCAGGAATTAGCCAAACGCTTAACCCTGCAATAAACACAGTCGGAATAATCATGGCTGAAGTAAAAATCAAAAGCTGCAAAAGATCCAGCTTGATGACATTCCAAAACTTTGATCTCCAACTCGCAGGAATCAAAAAGAAAAAAGGTTTTTTCAAATCTCCAATATTTGCCCGGCCAATTCCCGCCATAAAATAAATGAGCAATAGAATCATCATGTAGAAATAGATAACCACATGTGAAAACCAGTCAAAGAGAGAAAGTCCAGCAAAGAGAATTCCCAAGCCTGCCATGATCAGGGAATACACCCCAAATAAAGGGTGGAAATCTTGGCGAGAGGCATGAACATAATTTCTCCAGTACAAGGCTTTTGCCCCCGCTCCGAAATCAGGGAGCGCAAGTTTTTTCTTTGCATTTAAGCTGAAATTCGCTTCGCTTTGCTCTTTTTTACCACGGACCTTTTCGATTTTTTCCTCATTCGATTTAGTCGCCTCCAAAACATCTTCATAGTAATAACCCGAAAACTGGATGACCAACTTCAAAACAACGAAATAGAACAAGCCATAAATGGCTACAAATGCAGCAGAGATTATCCAATTTCCAGAAGACCAGTAACTCATAATTCCGCGACTCCATCCCACAATCGGAAAGAAATCAAACCAAGGCGATACGATCCAGGAAAACATGCCTTGCCAAAATTGATCAGCCATCAAGCCTGGTATCAAAATGACCGCTCCCAGCAAGATTGCCAAAACAAGAACACCGTTTTTGATATAATCCATCACTCCAAACTTGGTATGAAGGGTATACACTAAAAACCGGATCGGCTGAATCATAAAGAGAAAGAATCCAACCCCTAAAACAGTAAAAAACAAATTCAAAAAGCTAAGATCCAATTTATCTGCGGCCTGGCTGATCCCATAAAAGGTAAACAATACCGCTCCCCCTAAGGAAGGTAATATGGAACGCCCCATGTAATAAATCAAAAGGTTCTGAGGCTTCACTGGGGCAGGAAATAACAAATTAACATCCGCCATTTTGAAGAAACTCACATTCTTTTTAGTTGCTCGGTAGAGTTGATAAATTAAAAAAACCAGGGCAAGCAAGGTGCCTCCACCGATCAAATTCTGACCAGCAAAATCAGTCTCAGGAAGTGAATTTGGATCAAATTCTGGGATACTCTGACTGTTGCCCGAATCGGTATTCCCAATTCGCAGCCAATAGATAAAGAAGAAATAACCCAATATGCCGACATAGGGTAATAATCGAAGCGGATTTTTTAAAATCAACTTGATATTATTAAGTAAGATCAGCAGATCTTTTTTTAACAATAACCTGATCTCACGCATCCTTTGTCAATTCTAAAAATAAATCTTCCAATGAAGTGCCTTCGCCTTGTAAAGCTTGCTGCTTCAAATTGGATATAGAGTCATTTCCAATGATCCGCCCATCTTTTAAAATCATGATTCGGTCGGCAATACTTTCAACACTATCAATCAAATGAGTACTTACAAGTATCGTTTTTCCTTGCTCCTTTAAATCCCGAAAGACTTGGCGGGTATTTTTTATTGCTTTTGGATCCAAGCCAATCATAGGCTCATCGAAAAATAAAATCTGGGGATCAGGTAGCAAGGCACAACAAATGGAAACTTTTTGACGCATCCCTTTTGAGAGATCCCGGCCCAACTTATCCGCTTTATCGTCTAACTCAAACAACTCTAATAAGTCTTGCCCCTTTTTTTTCCAATCCTTCACATCATAGGCCTGAGCAATAAATTGCAAATGCTCCCGAACAGTCATCAGATCATATACATAGGGAGTTTCAGGAATATAACTGAATAATCTCTTGGCCTCCACTGTCAGGTGATCATGTCCTCCAAGGGTAATTTCGCCGGAAGTTTTTCTCAATAGCCCAACAATACATTTCATCGTGGTGCTTTTCCCAGCTCCATTTGGACCAAGAAGTCCTACTACTTCCCCTCCTTTTAATTCAAATGAAATATCATCGACGGCATTTTGCTTGCCATATGTTTTAATGAGGTTTGTTACAACTAGCATAAAAATGGATTTGAGGATAAAACTAAAGGAATGCGCTTTAGGTTGCACATTTTTTGGACTTCTTTTTGATAAGTAACTCTTTTTTAAAAATTCAAAAAACCAAAAACACGATGAAGAAGCTATTCACAATTATCTTTTTATTGACCTTATCTCAGGGAATTATGGCTCAACAAGCAGGGAGATTCCGAATGGGAATGGATTTAGGACCTGCTATTCCCCAAAATGGAGGAATTGGAGTTTTGTTAAACTTGGAACCAAAAGTAAATCTCTCCAACCATACTAGCGTAGGGATTCGATTTGGAGTAGCAGGACTTGCTAAAGATGTCACTTATTACGACATCACAAATGATTACGAAGGGGAAGTTTCGGGCAATTTGTCCGTTTCAGGAACCTTTGATTACTATTTCAACAAAGGAAAAAGCAGTGTAGCTCCTTACATCGGCGTTGGCTATGGCTACTTTGCCCTAAGTAGTCTAGAAATTAACAACGGCGATTTTGATAATCCTGGAGACATCGGAAATTTAGACGCGGACTTTAAATGGGCACCAATGGTTCGTGCTGGAGTGGAATTAGGCAAATTCAGAATGGGAGCAGAATATAATTTCGTCCCAAAAAGCAACCTTCAAAATACCTCAGGTCAAGTGATTGGCGAGGCAATTAATCAGTATTTTGGGTTTACGCTAGGCTTCTATGTTGGTGGTGGAAGATGGCGAAGTACTATGATTTCAGAATAAAAAAAAGAAGGTGGAGGAATCAAATCCCTCCACCTTCTTTTTAATTTTTCTCTACTTGTTAGTTTCTAGCTCCTGCGAGTAAGTAAAGCACAGCCATTCGGACTGCAACTCCATTTTCAACTTGATCAAGGATAATTGCCTGGTCCGAATCGGCTACATCAGAATTTAATTCTACTCCTCGATTGATAGGACCTGGATGCATGATCACGATTTCTTTATCCAATTCGGAAAGCAGCTTTTTATTTATTCCATAGTAGAGTGAATATTCTCTCAAGCTGGGAAAATACTTGATTTGCTGGCGCTCCAGTTGGATCCGCAGCACATTGGCCACATCACACCATTGCAAGGCTTTTTTGACATCCAATTCGACTTGTACTCCCAGCGATTTAATATGCTTGGGAAGTAAGGTTATTGGCCCACAGACCATCACTTCTGCCCCGAGTTTTTGAAGACAAAAAATATTAGACAAAGCGACTCTCGAGTGAAGAATATCGCCTATGATTGCTACTTTCTTTCCTGCGACATCCCCAAACTTCTCTTTGATAGAAAATGCATCCAATAAAGCCTGAGTAGGATGCTCGTGCGTGCCATCTCCCGCATTTACAATGTTTGCCTTTACATTTCTGGAGAGGAAATGTGGTGCGCCGGGACTTGCATGTCGCATGACCACCATATCCACTTTCATCGCCAAGATATTATTCACAGTATCTACCAGTGTCTCTCCTTTTTTCACCGAAGAGTTACTCGAAGAAAAATTAACTACATCAGCAGAAAGTCTTTTTTCTGCCAATTCAAATGAAAGTCTGGTACGAGTAGAATTTTCAAAAAAGATATTGGCAATTGTGATATCGCGAAGAGAAGGCACTTTTTTAATGGGGCGATTTATTACCTCTTTGAAGCTGGCCGCAGTGTCTAAAATGAGCTGAACATCATTCTCCGTGATGTTTTTTATTCCGAGTAAGTGTTTGGTGCTTAGTTGCGACATAGTTATAATTTAACTTTCTCTGTGAGCCAAATAGCATCTTTTTCGTAACCCTGCTCAGCCCATTCTACGACCACATATTGGCTTTCAAGGGTATGGACCTTCGTCCCAAAGTAGTCCGGCATGATTGGGTAATCCCTTGTCAGTTTTCGATCAACCAACACCATAAGCTCCACTTTTTGAGGTCGCCCAAATGCAATCATCGCATCCATGGCAGCTCTTACTGATCTGCCCTTATAAAGGACATCATCGACCAGAATTACTTTTTTACCTTCTACCAAAAAATCAATTTTGGTTTCGTTTGCTTTGAGGGGAAAATCTCTCCTTCGAAAATCATCACGGTGAAAAGTGGCGTCCAGATAGCCTGAAGGAACTTTGACTCCAGCTATTTCTTGCAAAAGTTTGACGATTTTATCTAATACAATTGGTCCTCGGGGCTGAAGACCCAGCAATACGGTATTATCAAAATTGTCATGATTCTCGATCAATTGATGACAGAATCTTCTGAGTATGATCTGAATCTGTCCTTCGTCTAAGACTAGTCGCTTTTGCATGGGGTAGATTTGCGGTAAATATAAAAAATAAATCTAGTCCGTGGGTTGCACCGGCTGATACAATTCCCCATTGACAAGAATCTTTGCCAAGAAATACACTTCCCGCGTTTCTTGCTTGCCTGATTCTCCCATAAATCGCACTTTTTGAGTACCAGACATCAGGTAATACCGATCGTACCAATGAATCAATCGGATACTTGCGGGATTAGTAGTGGTGATTCGTTCTTCCTCGTCGGTCAGTGCTAGTTCGAAATCAAGATTATCAAAGATTTTTTCACCATTCTTGAAATAACTCAGCTTAATAGTCAAATCCCGGACATACATATGATAATATTCATTATCAACTGCTGCGACTTCGCCAAAGGCTTCCGAGTAGGTGGTTACAAAATCATCATAGGTCGCAGCATTGTCCCAAATCACTTGTCCTGTCTTCGCAATTTTTGCAAAATGAGCCGAAACATATTGGTACTCAGGAATGATTTGATACACTCCCGGTGGCCTGTTATAACCAGTGGGAGTTATGAATTCTCTGATATTCGGATCGTAGCCAGTTCGATTCCAATTACTGGTCCGATAGCCCGAAGTCGGAGAATATAAGCTTGTGGAACCTTTAGAAGTGTTGACGGAATATTGATCAAAATACACATAGTATGATTCTGGGCTTTGCTGAATATCCCGAATCGCATAATAGTTTCGAATAGACGGAGTTTTCTCCTTTTCCAATACTTTCTCTAACTCCTTGTCTTTTTTCTCCTTAGATTTTTCACTTAAGTAGTTGTAAAAATTCGGAAAATCAGCCAAAGTGTACAACTTGAATTCGTACTCGCCAAACTCATTGATTTCCATAATGTACATCCCTTGGTAGGTATCTCTTCGGTCAATACCATATGAACCGATCATCACGTTTTGGTAATTTTCTTTTTCTTGGATTAGGGCATCCAGAATCTCCTGATCCTGATCTCCGAAATCATCCACTTTTATTTCGCGAACCAGATTCCCTAAAAAGTCATAAGTATTGATACTCACTTCCCGGTTTCGGAAAGGAGTCATTCGACTTAATACCACTTCCAAAGCCTTTAACTCAGGTCGTTTTCGGATCTGAAGAATTTGAGTTTCATCATTATAAAATCCCTGAAATGTATGTGTGGACTTTTCCTGCAAATCATAAAGCTGAATTACTGGTCTATTATCTGCCATCCCCATGAAAAGCGCTTTTTCATCCATGACCATAAATTCAACCAAGTCCATATTTAGTAGGTTTTCTACATTAAACTCGTATCCAACTTTGGTGTCCAGGTCAATTTTAAGAATGTATTTTTCTGCAGATTGGGAAAATCCTTTTCTTAAAAGAATAAATAGCTGGTTTCCTTCGGTATCATAACCCAGCATATCATAACTCTCTCGAATCGGATATTCAATCAATCCACTCGGGCTATTGAGTACCATGTCTGACGTAAAATATTGAAAGACTTTGTTGAAGCTCAATCCATTTGGTGAAATCGTACGGAAAGAAACAATGCCATTTTCTATGGGGGACATTTGAAAACCTGGATCATAAAGCCCAGAAGGCACCTCAAAGCGACTTACCCATTTGACTTGTGCAGAAAGGAGATGGGAGGTAAAAAAAATCAGAAGGAATAAAATCAGTCGGTTCATATGCTCATTTTCAAAAGTAAATTTGCCTCTGCCTTCGCGACTGGCATGACGGACAATCTAGATTGTTTAATTAACAACAGGTCCGACAAAAGATCGTTCGATTTGATCATCGAAAGGCTTACAGGATTCTTCAAGGTTTGCTTTGATCTGATTTTCACTGCTGCCCAAGCAGAGTCTTTAGGGTCAGGGAAAAATTCTTCAGTCACTTCTGCAAGACCAATGATCGCCTTCTCGGCACCACTATGGTAGAAGAACACTTGATCCCCTAACTTCATTTCTTTTAGAAAATTCCTAGCCTGATAGTTCCTTATTCCATCCCAAATATCTTCCTGCTTGGAGTTCAGGTCATTCCAGGAGTAGGCGTTCGGTTCAGATTTTACAAGCCAATAGTTCATTTCGATTGTTTTTGATTTAGGATTTTGGAAAATCTCCGTTTTCAATTTTAAGTTAAAACTTAGCGTCTTAAATTGAAACTCAATTTGAGGACAATTGTCTTTTAGCCCTAACGAATATTAAAAATTTTGGATCATAAAACTTTACTCAAAAAGCTGAAGCTTTGCATTCAACTCATGGAACTACATGAGGAAAATACCTTCAAAATCCGTAGCTACCAAAGTGCTTTGATTTCTTTGGAGCGGGGGGACCAGGATATTATGGAGCTTTCCAGTAGCGATCTTTCCAAAATTCCTGGAGTTGGCAAAAGTATTTTGGAAGCTATCGATCAGTTAAAAGAACGGGAGAGCTTTGATTTTTTAGATCAACTTTTAGAAAAAACGCCTGAAGGAATTCTCGAAATTCTTCAAATCAAAGGATTAGGACCGAAGAAAGTCAAAACTATTTGGGAAGAACTTGGCATAACTTCCACACATGAATTGATGGAAGCTTGCCAGGCAGGAAAAGTGGCAAAAATCAAGGGATTTGGAGAAAAAACACAAGAAACCATTATCCAGAATCTGGAATTTAAAGCTTCGAATGCCGGCAAATGGCTCTATGCGGATATTGCTGAAGTGATTGAAAAATTACAAACTGATTTACAAAGGCTATATCCAAGCGCAGAATTGGCAGCTGTGGGGGATTTTGCAAGAAAAATGGAGATCATCTCCGAAGCTGAATTTTTGATTGGATTAGATTCCCTTTTTGGAGGGAAAGAAAAATTAAAAACTCTTGACTTCATAACTTGGGATTTAAGCCAATCGAGCCCTTTTTCTTGGAGAGGGACTATGAATGAGTTCAATTTAAAAGTTGTAGCTCATTTCACTACCAAAAAGGATTTTCTCTGGAAAAAGCTATCATTAATCGCTTCAGCCGCTCATTTGGCTGAGCTAGTGGATGAAAAAGAAAGTATCTCTGAAAAGCTCGGAAAACGAGATTATGATTCTGAATCGGCATTTTTTGAAGTAAATGGTCTACAGTTTATCCCAGCAGAAATGCGAGAGGGATTAGGTGAAGTTGCCTTGGCCAAAGCCAATAAAATCCCTGATTTACTTGAGCTCTCGGATCTAAAAGGGATCTTGCACAATCACTCTACCTACAGTGATGGCAAGCATAGCCTGCGTCAAATGGCCGAATATTGCAGGGAGTTAGGATTTGAATATTTGGGGATTTCGGATCATAGTCGGACGGCATTTTATGCCGGGGGATTGGAAATCGAAAAAGTGGTGAAGCAACATGCCGAAATAGATGCCTTAAACCAAGAATTGGCTCCATTCCGGATTTTCAAAGGAATCGAAAGTGATATTTTAGCAGATGGCAAACTAGATTATCCAAATGATGTCCTGGCAACTTTTGACTTCATTGTGGCTTCGATCCATTCTATTTTGAATATGGATATTAGAAAAGCAACTCACCGACTAATCACAGCGATAGAAAATCCTTACACTACCATTCTTGGTCATCCAACAGGAAGATTATTGCTTCGGCGCGCGGGCTACCCGATCGACCATAAAGCCGTGATTGATGCCTGTGCTGCAAATGATGTTGTTATAGAAATCAATGCCAACCCTTGGAGGCTAGATTTGGATTGGAGATGGGTGAACTATGCCATGGAACAAGGAGTAAAGCTTTCTATCAATCCAGATGCGCATGAGATGGAAGGCTATGCTGATATGGAATATGGAGTTCTAATAGGCAGAAAAGGAGGCTTGAGTAAAGAGATGACTTTGAATTGTCTTTCCGCAGATGAGATCGGTAAAATTTTCTCAGACCGAAAAGCCAAAATCAAGAATTGAAATCATTCGACAAGAAGAATTCATTACCTTCGATCGCCAAAACATAACTAGATGAAGTGGACTAATCAATCCGAAGAAGTGTTGCTCCAGCGTTCCTTTTTATTTGGAATCACCGGAATTATTTTAGGAACCCTATCGATATTAAACACGAATATTATCCACTACCAAGCTCCAATGGGACCGCTTAATGGTGTCAGCTTATTGCTGCAATTTGTAGGTTTAAGCCTTGCTGTTTTGGTTTTGAGAAAACGAAAAATCTCCAAAGAGCATAAAGAGAAAGCCCAGAAAATGATTTTAGTATTAGGAGTAGCTCTTTTATTCTTCGTGCTTTCCATTTAAAAAATAAAGGGAGCCCAATCCTTTTTTAGCCAAAAAAAAGCCCAATCCTGTTAGGAATTGGGCTTTTTGATTTATTAAGAAGGGCTTATTCTGCCTTTTCTTTTTTCTTTACCTCAATACTTAGCTCGGTTCCTTCACCAGAATAATCTGCTAAAATCACATCCCCTTCGGAAAGATCCCCTTTCAGGATTTCCTCTGCCACAGCATCTTCTAAGTATTTTTGAATCGCTCTGTTAAGCGGTCTTGCACCATATTGCTGGTCATATCCTTTCTCAGCCAAGAATTCTTTTGCTTTTTCAGTTAACTCGATTTTGTAACCAAGGTCCGTGATTCGAGCAAACAGCTTTCCAAGACTGATATCAATAATTTTGAAGATATGCTCCTTAGTCAGTGAGTTGAATACCACCACATCATCCAAACGGTTTAGGAATTCTGGACTGAAGGCTTTTTTCAACGCGGATTGGATAGTGGATTTGACCACATCGTCCATGTTTTCAGCTTTTGCTTTATTTGCAAATCCAATTCCAGCACCAAAATCCTTCAAGTCTCTAACTCCAATATTTGAAGTCATGATAATGATCGTATTTCGGAAGTCAACTTTTCTACCCAAACCATCTGTTAAAATCCCATCATCCAAGACTTGGAGAAGGATATTGAATACATCCGGATGCGCTTTCTCAATTTCATCAAGAAGGACAACAGAATAAGGTTTTCTTCGCACTTTCTCTGTCAATTGACCGCCTTCCTCATAACCTACGTAACCTGGAGGTGCTCCTACCAAACGAGATACGGAAAACTTCTCCATGTACTCGGACATGTCGATTCGAATCAATGAATCTTCCTTGTCAAACAGGTAATTCGCAAGCATTTTAGCAAGTTCTGTTTTTCCAACACCAGTGGGTCCTAAGAAAATAAAGGATCCGATAGGTTTCTTTGGATCTTTCAATCCAACTCGTGTCCGCTGAATTGCCTTTGTAAGCTTTTTAATTGCTTCTTCTTGACCGATTACTTTACCAGAAAGGTCATCGTTCATACTCAAAAGTTTCGCACCTTCTTTCTGAGCGATTCGCTTGGCTGGGATACCCGTCATCATCGCGATTACTTCAGCCACATTATCTTCCTCCACGGTAAAACGCTTCGATTTGCTATCTTCTTCCCACTTGTTTTTGGCTGTTTCCAGCTGCTCAAGTAGTTTCTTTTCCTTATCTCTCAATTGGGCGGCTTCCTCATATTTCTGAGATTTCACCACCTTATTTTTCTCGATTTTGATATTTTCTACTTCTGCTTCCAGTTTCAAAATATCCTCTGGAACGTGGATATTATTGATGTGTACTCGTGCTCCAGCTTCATCAAGAATATCTATCGCCTTATCTGGCAAGAATCGATCAGAAATGTAACGATCTGACAATTTCACACAAGCTTCAATAGCCGCATCGGTATAGTTTACATTGTGATGATCCTCGTATTTATCTTTGATGTTGTGCAGGATCTGAACCGTCTCCTCAGGAGTGGTTGCGTCCACCATGACCATTTGAAATCTTCTGGCCAATGCACCATCTTTTTCAATGTACTGACGATATTCATCCAGCGTCGTTGCTCCGATACATTGGATTTCTCCACGAGCCAATGCAGGCTTGAACATATTCGAAGCATCAAGCGAACCTGAAGCTCCACCAGCTCCAACGATGGTATGTAACTCATCGATGAAAAGAATCACATTTGGAGATTTCTCCAACTCATTCATGACAGCCTTCATTCGCTCTTCAAACTGGCCTCGATACTT
>JAHEBE010000459.1 GCA_024642365.1 Algoriphagus sp. | reverse complement strand
ATGAATAATGGACAAACAGAATCAATTTTAGGAGTAAGTATTTCAGCAATTCCTATGTACAATTTGCCTGAAACAGAAGATAGTAGACATCCTAAAGGAAGAGGAAATGGCTACATTTTGGACCTGGGAGGCAAGAAAGTTTATCTTTCTGGGGATACGGAAGACATTCCTGAAATGCGGTCCTTAAAAGGAATCGATGTTGCTTTTGTTTGTATGAATTTACCTTATACCATGGATGTAGATCAGGCAGCAGATGCTGTTTCAGAATTCAAACCAGCGATTGTTTACCCTTACCACTTTAGAGGTGGAGATGGTCTGGCTGATGTTGAAAAATTCAAATCAACAGTCAATTCTAAAGCCCCAAGTGTTGAAGTCAGACTGAGAAATTGGTATCCTCAGAATTAATAACAAATCAAAAAAGGCAGCTTAGGCTGCCTTTTTTGTTTACTTTTTCTCTTCCTTTTTATGCTTTTGATCTAGGTATTCATAATGGCTATTATCCTGAGCCGTTCCTACTACTTTGCTTGGGGGCAGAGGTCCCAATTGCATCACTGCCAAATCCATCGCTCTCATCATTTGAGCAAGTTTTTCTGGGTTTTCTTTGGCGAGATTGGTTGTTTCTCCAGGGTCATTTTTTAGATTAAAAAGAAGTGTATCATGCGCTTCAACAGCCTTCATTCCTCTACTGCCAGCAAAGCCTCCATAGGGTCGCTTGATCTTCCAGTCACCTTCACGATAACCCCGCTGATCGGAAAGCATATAATATAGAAACTTGTCCTCCTCACGATTTCCATTTTCAAAAAGTACGGCTGAAAGATCCTTGCCATCAATCTCCCTATCCGAGGGAATTTCTGCTCCCACGATTTTACAAAAAGTCGGAAACCAATCCATTTGGGTCGCCATTTCTTCATAGACTTGACCGGGAGCAATTTTGCCTTTCCACATGGCAACAGTTGGAACACGGACTCCTCCTTCGAAAGTAAATTGCTTGCCTTCTCGAAGTTCTCCCGCTGAACCTCCATGGTCCTCCATCACCAGCCAAGGCCCATTATCAGAAGAAAAGACAATCAGAGTATTTTCAAGAATCCCTTTCTCTTCCAACTTCTTTAAAATCTGACCCACACTCCAATCAATTTCTTGAATCACATCTCCATATAATCCACGATCTGATTTGCCCTGAAAATCAGGTGAGGCATATATGGGGACGTGGGGTTGATTGTGTGCTACATAAAGCAAAAATGGAGCGTCCGAAGCTTTGTCAATAAACGATATCGCTTCCTCAGTGTATTTCTGAGTGGTATAGGTTTGATCTACCTCAAACTCTTCTACCTCATTATCCCTCAGATAGACGACAGATCTCATATCATTGGAATAGGGAATTCCAAAGTACTGATCAAAGCCTTGATTGAGTGGAAGGAATTTTTCCATATGGCCGAGATGCCATTTGCCGACGGCAGCAGTTTGATAACCTTTCTCCCTAAGAATCTCTGCAAAGGTAATTTCCTCAGGATCCATCCCCGTATAACTGTCAGGAAAAAACACGGCATTAATTCCCATTCGTTGAGGCATTCTTCCGGTCAACAGACCTGCTCGGGAAGGGCTACAAACGGGAGAGGCGGATAGAAATGAAGTGAATTTAATGCCTTCATCCGCAATGCGGTCAATATTCGGAGTCTTGATGTCCGTTGCTCCAAAGGTCCCAATATCACCGTAGCCCAAATCATCCGTGAAAATAAAGACGATGTTTGGATAGGAGGAATCAGCAACAACTTCTTTTTTCTCTTGACAAGAAAAGGCAAAAAGAAGGCATGCAAAAAGCGCGAAAATCGATTTCATAGGCGGTGGATTTAGCCTATTAATTTAGCCAATTTATCTAGAAATAAGCCGCATGCTCAAGATCCGAACTTCGGAAACTGGCCTATCTGGCCGTTTGGTTTCCACGGCAGCAATTGCGTCTACAACTTCCAAACCTGAAATTACTTCTCCATAAATCGTGTAATTCTGATCCAAATGGGGCGTTCCTCCAATTTCCTTATAGACTTGACGATGGGCTTCTGGAATCAGATAGCGTTCAAAATTTGTATAGTTATCCACAATTTTAGTCAGGCTATCATTGAGAATTCTTACTTGAGTAGTATCCTTGATGGTTCTTGCTTTTTCAAGTGAATCCAAAAG
>JAHEBE010000458.1 GCA_024642365.1 Algoriphagus sp. | reverse complement strand
AGTATAATCGCGAAATAACCGATTTTCCAGAAGATAATCTTCCATACGTTTTTACGATATTCTTTCTCATTCTTCATCAAGCCTTTCTTATAATACCGCTTCAATCGAATAAAATCTTTGACGGTAACCCAAGAAAGCGTAGAAAGCGAATAAAAGAACCAAGCATATAAATGCTGATACTTATGCAGTTTGTTCAGCGGCGCATTTGGCGAAAATCTTAAAAAGAAAGGCGCATTAATGTCATCATCATGCTCATCAATATTGGTAAAGCTATGGTGAAGTACATTGTGTTGAAATTTCCAAACAATGGAACTCGCACCAACCATATCTAAAGTATGACCCACCCATTTGTTGATTTTTGGGTTTTTTGAGTAAGAACCGTGATTTGCATCATGCATTACACCCATACCAACTCCAGCCATACCAAATCCAGCTAATACATAACAAGCAAACATTTGGAAGGTCGTAGTTGCAACGCCAACTGTAATGAAAATAAGAGGAACTAGATAGAGAGAGACTAGCAAAATAGTCTTAATGACCATTGCAGAAGTTGCAAATTTCGAGCGATTATTGGACTTAAAATGTCCATACACTCTCGATCTTAATGTTTGGGAGAATTCAGATAATTCTGATTCAGAGAACCTTACTGTTTTAATAGACTTTTAATTAATAGTGTTAAACTCATGTTTTCCCTAAGGAATTTGCTGCAGGTTTTAATCTTAAATAACCCTTGGAGTTATTGCGATTAAAAAAGTAGAAAGATGAAGAATTAAAACCTTTGCGGGGGGAAACTCTCGAATTTGCTACTTAAGCAGGTCGATAATCAACGCTTACTTGATTTCAAGAAAAGGATAAATCTTACGAATTAGCGCCTTTATGGTACAAAGGTGAAGATAAGAATCCGTAAAACCTAATACGCTTCCACCATGATTAGGCCTTTCGTCAACCTGAAAGTATTTTATTCATTAGAAATTCCAGTTGACAATCAAATTAGTATGGATCATCCCTACTTTATTATATCGTTGATTTGGTGTTAATTCATTTCGGTTCAAGGCTTCTTTATTCATAACCAAGGCATGAATTGAAAGTCTTTTAGATCGTATTGGATCGTATTTTAATCCAATATTTATCTGCCGGTAGGATGGCATGTTGTATTTATTTGCTTCCGCAGAATTCAAATCAGGTAAGAAATGGAACCCAAAATTGATATAAGGACTCAAGCCAGCTTTTGGAAAATCATAGCTAATTAAGGCTGTTACTGCTGTTAAATTTGAAAAGCCTTCATTTCTTTCTCTTGGAATAAAGGTATACCAAGCATCTTTTCCCCATTCTCTTGGGCTAAGCCAACGACCCTTGCCCCCCATTTGAGTTAGATTCAAGTTTGATTTGAAACGATCTTTGGAATAACCTAGCCTGAATGATACTGCATAATTTCGATCTGTTGGGTCTTTGTAGGCCAGGTTCAAGTCTTTATTCCCTCCATCTCCAAGCCCCTGCTGAAATCCTAGCTGCATACCAAACATCCAACTATTTGCTTGCTTTGGAAAAGTATGCTCTCCGGTTAAGGTTATGGTGTTGGATATATTTGCAACAGTAGTTACAGAACTCTTGATCAAATATGAATCCCACTTCTTGGAAAGTTCCAGAACGCTGATCCAATCACTTGAGGTATTCTGAAAATATTTTGAGGGATTACCAGCTAAGTCTCGTCCTACGGGGAAAACTCCAACCGACTCCCCAATTGACATCCATTTACTACTTCCCCTGACACTTATTTTACTGATTCCCCAAAATTCTATTCTAAATTTTTTCGAATTATTTAACCAAAAATTAACCCCTTCCACAGCAGTTGGAGATAAGCGGCCATCTTGTAAATTGATCCAATCCGAATCAATTCCCATTCTCCCCAACTTGACTCCCCAATCTGTTCTAGAATAGGAAAGTGAAAGATTTTCTAGTTTTCCAAAAAAACGATCCGAGGGATCAAGTAAATCAAATAAACCTGCTTCGTATCGGTTTGACTGTCCTGAAAGCGCATCAACTTCCGTCAAATCGGAACTCCATACATTTCCAAAAAAACGATAGCCGAAATGAATTTTGATCCGCTCCTGAAATTGAAGTTCAGTTCCAAGATTCAAGGAGGTTCCAAGTGCAAAATCATTTTTAAAATCCGAGGGATA
>JAHEBE010000457.1 GCA_024642365.1 Algoriphagus sp. | reverse complement strand
TATGCGATTTATCATAATTATGCCACCATTTCAGCAGGTGGAAAAACAGTAAGAGAAATTCATTGGATCGAAAGTGTCATTGCTGTCAAAACAGCAAATGGTTGGAGGATAAAAAATCTGCATAGTTTCCCCGCAGCTGAGAAATAATTTTTTCTATGAAAGTGCTAAGCTTCCTTTTAGTATTAACCTTATTTTTTTCAGCTCAGGCCTATTGCCAGAGGTTTATCCCCATTTCAAAAGAGACGAAGCAGCTCTTATTCTTAGGAAATAGCATCACTTACGCTGGTGATTACATTGCATTCGTTGAAACAATTTATCGATTAAATAATCCAGAATCTTCGATAGAATGGATTAACCTCGGCTTGCCGAGTGAGACTGTTTCTGGGCTTTCGGAAGAAGGACATGCTGGTGGCGCTTTCCCAAGACCAGACTTGCATGAACGTTTGGACAGGATTTTTGCTCAATTACAGCCCGAATTGGTTTTTGCGAATTATGGGATGAACGATGGGATTTATCTTCCTTTTGATTCTGCCCGATTTAAGAAATATGAGGAAGGGATAAACTGGTTGAATTCAGAAATTATTAAAATCGATGCTCAAGCAATATTCTTAACCCCTCCAGTTTTTGACCCAAAAAAAGACATCGAATATTCCCTTACACTTGATCGATATGCGGAATGGTTGATTGGTCAGGAGCCAAAGGAAAACTGGAAGGTAATCGACCTCCATTTTCCAATGAAAAACTATTTGGAAACCAAGCGAAAGCTAGATCCTGAATTTTACCTTGCTAAAGACGGAGTTCATCCGAATTCAACGGGACACTGGTTGATGGCAAAGCCTATCTTGAAGTATCTAGGAATAGATGTCAGGGATGCCTCGGATAGTTTTGAGGAGGCAATCGCTGATTATCCTCAGGGAAATGCCTTATTTAAGCTGATTTCTCAAAAGCAAAAAATCCTTCGTGATGCATACCTTAGTACCACTGGGCATTTGAGACCTGGATTACCAGAAGGAATGTCCTTGGATGAAGCAAAAAAACAAGCATCGGATTTAGAAAATCAAATTCTAGAATTATTGGTTAAAAAATAGGGAGCCAGTTTTGCTTACTAAATTAAAAGATCACAAAATGGATTTATTTTCCTCCAACGCCAATCTTCTACCCTATGATGGTAGGGTCAATTATTTTGGCTTTGTCCTCTCGAATGCCGAAGCAGATGACTTTTACCAAAAACTACTTACGAATATCGAGTGGAAAAATGACCAAGCGATGATGTTTGGAAAATTGATTGAAACGAAGCGAAAAGTAGGATGGTATGGTGAACATCCATTTGAATACACGTATTCCAAAATTACCAAACGTGCGCTTCCATGGACCAAGGAGTTGATCAAACTGAAAGCGATCTGCGAAAAGCATACCGGTGAAACTTACAATTCCTGCTTGTTAAATCTATATCATGATGGCAGCGAAGGCATGGCTTGGCACAGTGATGGAGAACGGGATTTGAAAAAAAATGGATCAATTGCCTCGATGAGTTTTGGGGCAGTTCGGAAGTTCGCATTCAAGCACAAAGAAACAGCCGAGAAAGTGGAAGTCATCTTGGAGCACGGGAGTCTTTTAGAAATGGCCGGAACTTGCCAGACGCATTGGCTTCATCGGCTCCCTCCCACTACCAAAGTAACCCAACCTAGGATAAACCTTACCTTTAGGCACATTGTCAACTACCTAGAATAGCCGTATATTCTAGCTTCAATCTCCTTACTATAATTAACAATGGAAAGCCCTCACAAAACCACATTTCAGTTTATCAGCGAACCTTCAGATATCAACTTTGGAGGAAAAGTACATGGTGGATCTGTGATGAAGTGGATCGACCAAGCAGCTTATACCTGCGCCAGAACTTGGGCCGAAAGCTATTGTGTGACTGTTTATGTAGGGGGTATCCGGTTTTATAAACCAATCAGTATTGGTGAAGTGATCAAGATCGAATGTGCGGTGATTTTCACTGGATCTTCCAGTATTCATATTATGGTGGAGGTTTATTCAAGGGATTTCTCCGAACACGTTTTTGAAAAGAAAACCCACTGCATTATCATTTTTGTGGCTGTGGATGAAAATGGTGAACCAAAAAAAGTGAAACCTTGGGTTCCACAGACAGATCAAGAAAAGAAACTCCAGGAATATGCAAT
>JAHEBE010000456.1 GCA_024642365.1 Algoriphagus sp. | reverse complement strand
AGAAACCAACTGCAAACGGCAAGGATGCTGCGGAAAGAGAGGGGTTAGACAATAAAACCCCTGCAAATAGGATATCGATAATTCCTCCTGCTAAACCCCAACCCCAATTCTCGATGGTGTCCTTGGTCGCAAGGGATACGATGATTTGAGTGATCCCGGTAAATAGTAAACTTAAACTAATGTAAATCGCTATTCCTACCAGTGCATCGACCGGATTCTGGAAGATGTAGAATGCGAGGATCGTTAAAATAATACCTCTGATTAGGGCTAGCCACCAGTACTTCTTCATAGTCATCATAGTTCTTTTGGGTTAATGGTTAAAGATTTATAGTTATGGGTTTTTTGTTCTAATTCAGTTTAAAATGGAATCTTCGGCAACTATCACTTGCGGGTTAGGATTATAAAAAGCAGGTTAATTCTCTGGTCATTTTTCTGAAAAACCAGTTTGAAAAAACACATGATTAAATCAATCAAAGCCTAAAGACGGCCTGAATAGATTTTAATCACCTATTAAAGATATGAGGAAGGAAAATGGGGTGCTTAAGCTATTGTTCTGAATCCTTAAGCTATTGTTCGGAATCCCTAAGCTATTGTTCAAAAACCTTAAGCTATTGTTCAGGATGTAATTTTTCCCTGTATTTATTGGGAGAAAGGCCTTTTTCCTGACGGAACAACTCTGAAAAATAAGGCAGACTTTCTATTCCCACTTGGAAAGCAACTTCGCTTACATTCAAGCTTGGATCACCTAATAGCTCGCATGCTTTTTCTACTCGAACGAGTCGAATAAAAGCCGATGCGGAGCGATCTGTTAGGGACTTGATTTTATTGTGTAATTGAGTACGGCTCATACCCATTTTTTTACAAAGTTCCGGTACACCAAACTTTTCTTCGGTCATACTCTGGAGGATTGTTTCCCGAAGGTGAATGATAAACTGGTCCTCCTGCTTAATGGCAACATCCTCAGAGGGCTCAATATCATTTACTTTTTTGTAGCGCTCGCGAAGTTGCTGGCGAAGTGAAATCAAATTTTGGAGATGAATATGCAACTCTCGCTGGTCAAAAGGCTTGGCAAGGTAGGCATCTGCACCTCGCTTTAGTCCAGTGATTCTAGAATCCAAATCAGCTTTCGCTGTCAACAGTATAATAGGAATATGACTGGTACGCTGATCTGATTTCAGCGTCTCGCAAAGTTCAAAACCATCCACTTTAGGCATCATCACATCACTGATAATGATATCCGGCACCTTTTCAAGAGCAACTTCAATCCCTTCCTGTCCATCTACCGCAAAGGTTAGATGATAATCGTCTTTCAGACAAGTGCGGAGGTATTCCCGCACATCGGCATTGTCCTCCACAATAAGCAACTGTGGGTGTGAGGAATTTACTTCAGTTTCATCAGATTCTAGTTGGATGTCGGAAAGGGTTTCCATTAAGGATAAGGCTGAAAGTACTGGCTCAGGTGTCTCTTTCTTCAGTTTTGCTAAATTAGTTAGGGGTAGTATGACACAAAAGGTCGTCCCTACTCCTGGAATACTTTCTACGGTAACCTCACCATTGAGCAGCTTCGTGAGCTCTTTCACTAGCGTTAATCCAATACCTGTTCCACTTCCGGTTCGGCTCACCTCATCATCCACTTGATAAAAGCGATCGAAAATATGATCTAGTTTTTCTTGAGGTATTCCAACTCCGGTATCTGAAACAGTGATGCTGTAAGTAGGCTTATCGATATTCTGTTGACGTGCTAAAACAATTTTAACCTCGCCGCCTTTAGGAGTGAACTTTATCGCATTGATCAGCAGATTGGAAAAAATGTGAAGAATTTTATCGGGATCATAATCCATAATCAATTGATTTTCGGAGGACTCAAAATTCAAAGCCACATTTTTATCCTCTGCGAGAGAATGAAAAGACTCAATGATATAATGTAGATATGCTACGATATCTTCTTGGACAAATTCAGCATTGATGTTGCCGGATTCCAATTTTCTAAGGTTTAGGATTTGGTTAATCAACCCCAGCAGGTGGTTTGCATTTCGTTTGATTAGTTTACCAATCCGATCTGGACCTGGGATTTGCTCCGACATACCCATAATCACCGTAAGTGGAGTACGAAACTCATGCGAAATATTGGTGAAAAATCGGGATTTGGCTTCATCCAGTTCTTGTAATTGAATGGCTTGCTTTTCTAT
>JAHEBE010000135.1 GCA_024642365.1 Algoriphagus sp. | reverse complement strand
CTGTGAATACCTATAAGCAAGGAAGCTTAACCGTACATTTGGTGGATCTCAAAACAAATGAAGCAGTTTGGGTAGGGACTATTGATAAAGTTCTTCCAACTAAATCAAAAAATAATCCTGCCGCTATAGAAGAAGCGGTGGCAGAAATTTTCAAAAAATTAGATAACTAGAATAAAAAACAAACATGAAAAAATTAAATTTTCTCTTCGCAATCGCTTTGGTTGCCCTAGTAAGTGCCTGCTCGCCAAGCACCAAAATTATTGGAAGTTGGACTGGACCAAATACTCCAACTGAACCATACAAAAGTATTTTTGTGACGGCAATTAGTGATAATTTAGTCGCAAGACAAACTGTCGAAAATGACCTCGATGCATTATTGCAAAAAGATGGCGTTGAAGCAAAAAGCAGCTTTGAAATTATCCCTCCCGGCTTTAAGGCAACTGCTGAAAACAAAGAAGCTGTTGTTGAGGCAATTCGTAAAGGTGGAAGTGATGCAATTTTAACTGTTGCTCTCTTAGACCAAACCTCTGAGACACGTTATGTGCCTGGGACCACAATGTATTCTCCAATGGGATATGGTGGGTATTATGGCAGATTCTATGGCTATTATTCTTATTACAACCCAGTGATGTATGATCCAGGATACTATGCAACCGACAAGAACTATTACCTAGAGATCAACTTGTACGATGCAAAAACAGAAGAGCTAGTTTGGTCAGCACAGTCTGAAACTACAAACCCTTCTTCTATTGAGACCTTTTCAAGATCATTTTCTGAGCTAGTTGTCAATCAACTAATCAAAGATGGATTGATTTCAAAATAAGGGTTAATAAATGAAAAAGGGCTCGAATCAAATTGATTCGAGCCCTTTTTTTATGCCGCGTTTCTGGCGGCGTTGATTATTCCAAACATACTTCGCAGTATTAATCGTTGGAGTGTCTCATCCGGTTGACCTGATTCGAGCATTTGCTGAATGGCAAACTGCTGTACAGTGATCAATGGAAGTACGATTCGTTCCCTAATTTCAATTGACTTTTTAGATACTTGATTATCCCCCATTAATTCCGTCATAGACGAAACTTGCTTTAATTTTTCAATCGAGCGCTCATATTCATTAAACATAATCTCCCAGAACTCTCCATAGGTTTGATTGTCTTTTAAATAAGCAGTCGCAGGGTAAAAACACTTGGAAAGCGATTGCATTGAATTTCCTAATAGCGTACGGAAAAATAAGGAAGAGTCATAAAGCGCTTTCAATTCCTCGCCTTTTCCCCGCTTTTCTAAAACTTCAATCGCTTCACCTACTCCATAAAATCCAGGAATATTTTGCTTCATCTGAGCCCAAGAACCTACAAAAGGGATTGCTCTTAAGTCTTCAAATTTAAGCCCTTCTCCTTTTCCTCTTTTTAGAGGTCTAGAGCCAATATTGGTCATTCCAAAATACTTTAAAGGAGTCACATGCTCCAGATAAGGCACGAATTGGGGATGACTTTTAAACTTTTTATAAGACTCATAGGCCTCATTTGCCAGCTCCTCGATCAAGGCTCTTTGGTCCAAATTCAAGTTTTTTTCCTTGCCGTAATACAAGTGATTTTCCAAACCAGCACTGAGGAGTTGTTCTAGATTGTAAGTACATGAGGCTTGCTTTCCATAATTGGCAGAAATGGTCTGACCCTGAATAGTAACTTGGATTTCTGAGTTTTCGACTTTTTCACCAAGGGAAGCATAAAAATTATGCATGTTTCCTCCACCTCTTGCTGGGGGTCCTCCCCTACCATCAAAAAAGACAACGGAAATCCCATTGGCTCTTGATACCCGAGTTAATTCTTCTTTTGCTCTCAAGATTGACCAGTTTGCCTTGATATAGCCACCATCTTTTGTTCCATCAGAGAAGCCTAGCATGATCGTTTGCTTATTTCCTCTTGACTTTAAATGTGCCTGATAACTTGGCAATTGGTACAATTGATTCATAATCTCTGGAGCTTCGTCCAAATCATCAATAGTTTCAAAAAGTGGTACAATATCTAGCGGAAGATTTTCTTTCCCTTTTCCAAGCGTCAATTGCGCTAATCGGAAAACTTCCAAAATATGCTTTTTAGACTGGCTATTGGAAATGATGTATCGATTGAGAACTTCTTCCCCACTTTCCTTTTGGACGGGATCTATCACGCCAAAAGATTGAAGCATTTCCACATGAAATGGTTCTTTAAATTGGTCCAAAGCAGGTATTGAATCTGTAGCAAAGATTTGCTTGATTTGCTCATCTTCAGATTCAGCAAATGACTTCCCTTGAATCTCAAAGATTTCCTCCCAAAGTGCATCATGCTTTCTACTATCCTGACGCATATCCATACAGCCGAAATGGAATCCGAAAATTTTCACTTTAAGGATAAACTCATCTAATATTTCCACAAACAACCCTTCATGATAGGTAACCAATGCTTCTCTTGCGCTTAGTAAATCCTCCAAAAGCTGATCTTTACTCTTATAAAAGGAAGTTTCCTCAAAAAGTGTTGAAAAAAGTCCTCTTTCAACCTTTAGGATAATTTCTTCGACATGCTTAAAAGTGAGACGTCTTCTTATTTTTCGCATATCTCGGTAATAGCATCTCAAAATCCACTTTTTCAATCGCAAGGCCACTTGTTGGGTAATTTCCCAAGTCACAAAGGGATTTCCATCTCGATCCCCACCTGGCCAAAAACCTACCTTCAATAAACCAGGATTTTCCCAAGTATGAAGAGGAATTGAAAGGGAATTCAACAGACGGATCATGATGTCTGAGATACTTTGGTAAAAAATATTCTCCAGATACCAAATCAAACTTACTGCTTCATCATATGGACTTGGTTTTTCTCGTTTGGTAAAGCCTGTTTTACCAAGCTGTTGAAGCAAAGAATTTATTTTTCCAATGTCATCTGTTCGAATAGCATTCTCCAGATCAGTTATTATTCCTAATACATTTCCAGGATAAAACTGAGTCGGGTGAGCTGTCAAGGTCAAGCGAACGGAAAACGTCTTCAACTTTTCAATCAAAGCTTCTCGCTTATTATCATTTTCTGTTCGGCTGATCAACGCAGTAACAGACCCTTTTCCTTTTAAGTCATTGATTTTTTCATAGGCTGCGTCCTCAATGGAATCAAAAAGTACCACTTGCCGCTCTACATATTGGATCATTTGAAAAAGCAGGTCAAGTTGATTTTTCCGATTTGCATCGGGCATCATTTCCTCAAAGAATCCCTCAATAATTTCCATTGGAGTTTTTCCATCCTGAAACCCTTTCTGGCAGGCTGTCCCTAAAATAGGAAGGAGCGTACCAGTCCGATAAATGTGGTCGAATGGTAGATCTAAAAATAAACTGTTGTAAATAGTAAATCGCTTCGCGACTTCTGTATCATAAGTTTTATACATGATTGGGCGATATTTTAATCGGGATGTAAATTAGTGATTTTTATAATTTTCTGGCATATCATTACCAACTCATTAATAAAATATCGATTTTTATTTATTCTTTCTAATTTAACCTGAAACTCTTGAAAATGGAATCATCTAAGACTGGCCGCAATTTTCTATATTCAACTTGGACTCAGATGCTAACACTTCTGATTTCAATTTCAATCTTCGCAGCTTGCGATTCCTCGAAACCACAAGAAATGAACACTTCTTCTCTAGATTATAAATTTTTGGTAGGAACCTATACAGACAGTATTAGTCAAGGAATCAATTTGTTAAAATTCTCACCTGAAACAAATACACTGACCATAGAAACCATTTTTAAAGGAATTAATAATCCTTCTTTCCTCTTAGCAAACCGGGCAGAAAACCTGGTTATTTCGCTCGAGGAGGACATGAGTGTGACGGGTGGAAATCTGATGGTTTTCGAACGTTCAGGGGATCAAATTACTCCTGTAGATACGATTCCATCTTATGGAGATCACCCTTGCTATATAGGTCTTTCCCCAAATGAGCTATTTGTTGTTGCTGCAAATTATACAGGTGGGAGCTTTGGGGTATTCAAGCTAAATCCGGACAAAAAGCTCGTTCACCTCCAAACAGTTCAACATGAAGGAAAAGGAATCAATCCAGATCGACAGGAAAAAGCCCATGTGCACAGCACAGTATTCAGTCCTGATGGCAAATTTCTAATGGTTGCGGATCTCGGAACAGATAAAATTTATAGCTATGCCTTTGATGAATCAAATCAGGAGCCTGCTAAGCTTTTCTCAACCTTTGAAACTAATCCAGGCGATGGGCCTCGTCATGTCATGTTTTCTGAGGATGGAAAGACTGTTTTCGCAGTCCAAGAAATGACTGCCTTTTTGGAAATATTTGATTTTGAAAATGGGCAATTAATTCCAAGACAACGTTTATCGCTTTTGGAAGAAGGTTTTTCTGGAGAAGTTGGAGCGGCTGAAGTACGAATATCATCGGATGGCAAAAATATTTATGTTTCCAATCGCGGTGAAGCCAACACGATTTCAGTGTTTCAAAAAAACGAAGCTTCAGCCACTTTTGAGCCAGTCCAAGTCATTTCTTCTGGAGGAAAAACGCCACGAAATTTTAATCTAACTCTTGATGGGAATTACCTGATTTGTGCTAATCAAGGAAGTAATGATATTGTTGTTTTTAAGCGAGATCAATCCTCCGGAATGCTAAGTCCTACAGACCTAAAAGTAGCAGTAAATAAACCGGTTTATTTATTTCCACTGAAGAACTAAGATGGTTCCTCCCAGAAGTTAGAATTATCATAATGGATTTCGCCACCACCAATCGTCAGAGGGGAATCCAAGTTGTTGTCAAATAACTTTCCAGTGCCCAAACCTTGAGGGATTTTAGGCTTAAAGCTTGAAGCCAACTGGGCAATCGCATTTAATCCAATGTTGCTTTCCAAGGCAGAAGTCATCCACCATCCAATTTGACGGTCAGCAGCCAGCTTTATCCATTCTTGGGTTTCTAAAATCCCCCCGAGCAAAGTCGGTTTAAGGATAATATGTTGCGGGCGAATATGATCCAAAAGTCCTTTTTTATCCTCCACTCCTATCAATTCTTCATCCAAAGCAATTGGAAGTGGAGTGATTTGGCAGAGGTTTTTCATGGTATCCAATTGGCCTGCAGCTATAGGCTGCTCGATGCTATGTAGATCAAACTTAGACAGTCGCTCTAATTTACCAAGAGCCTCTTGAGGAGAAAAAGCTCCATTTGCATCTACTCTTAATGTAATTTCTTCTTTGGAAAATCGCGTTCGGATACTTTTCAGCAATTCTAATTCTTGTTCAAAATCAATTGCTCCAATTTTCATTTTGATGCAGTTGAATCCTTGATTCAGTTTCTCTTCAATTTGGGCAGCCATAAAATCCTTGTTCCCCATCCAGATCAATCCATTGATTGGAATCGCATCGTTTTCATCGTAAAATGAATTTGGAACTATTCGTTTTACTCCACCATTGATTAGGTCCAAAATTGCTGTTTCTAAGGCAAAGCGAATACTTGGCAGAGACGATGAAACATGGAGTTTAAGTTGATGCAAAATTTGATCTGGGCTACTTACAAATTGAATAGCCTCAATTTTTCGAAGCTCTTTTTCCAAGCATTCCTCAAAATCAATTCGATCATCCAAACTCAAATTTACCAAGGGTGCTGCCTCTCCCCAACCTGCAATACCTGGGAAATCAGGATCAAATGCTTTGATCCAATACACTTTTTTTGATTTCAATACTCCGCGAGAAGTACCGGCGTCGAAGCGAAAATTCAACTCTCTTTTTATCCAATGAAAGCGGAGTGAGAACATCTTTGACATGTAAGCAAGAGGATTTAATCTGGGATTTAAGGGAATGACCTATATTTGCAAAAGAATAAAGCCCCTTTATGCAGGTCCCTAAAATTGATTTAAAAGCTTACGAATATACACTGCCCGAAGATAGAATTGCCAAATTCCCCCTCAAAAAAAGGGACGATTCTAAACTCCTTCATTACAAAAACGGTGAGATCCAGCATTTACATTTTTTCAATATTGTGGATTTACTTCCAAAAGATTCCCTTTTGGTCTATAATGACACTAGGGTCATTCCAGCGAGATTGATTTTCCAGCGAGCAACTGGCGCTAAAATTGAAATTTTTCTTTTGCAGCCTATTTTGCCGACAACAGTGATTCCCGAAATCATGCTATCTACCTTACCTGTAGTATGGGAGACAATGATTGGTAACGCCAAAAAATGGAAAGATGGTGAGATTCTCCAAGGTCAATTACGTTATGAAGGCAAGGAGATAATCCTTTCGGCTGAACTTATGGACCGTGAAAAGCGACTGGTGAAATTTTCTTGGGATAATTCCGAAGTGACTTTC
This sequence comes from Algoriphagus sp., assembly GCA_024642365.1. Taxonomy (GTDB): domain Bacteria; phylum Bacteroidota; class Bacteroidia; order Cytophagales; family Cyclobacteriaceae; genus Algoriphagus. The sequence goes on along the minus strand of JAHEBE010000135.1, from coordinate 1,605 downwards.
GTAGACGTAGTAGAAGCAAGCGGAGAAGTGCCATTACCTCCATATTTAAATAGAAAGCCAGAAGAATCTGATAAAAACCGCTATCAAACGGTCTATTCTGAAAAAGAAGGTGCCGTAGCAGCCCCAACTGCTGGGCTACATTTTACGCAAGAAATATTTGATCATCTTGCTCAAAAAGGAATTCAAAAAACGCAAGTGACGCTCCATGTTAGTGCCGGAACGTTTCAGCCAATAAAAGCAAAGGAGGTCACAGATCACCCTATGCACAGTGAGCAAATCCATGTCACTGCCAAAGCAATTGAATCAGTCATCAAACATCAGGGGAAAATCATTGCAGTTGGAACTACCTCAATTCGCACACTAGAAAGCCTCTATTGGTATGGGGTGAAATTACTGGAAGGAAAAGGTGAGGAACTGAAAATTGAAAAATTATTTCCCTACGAAACACGCTCGATGTTGCCATCTGTCAAAGAATCTTTTGAGGCTATATTAAAACATATGGCCTCAGAATCGATTGATAAGATCATGGGAACAACCGAGATTTTTATTTTCCCAGGCTATCGATACCGTGTCGTTTCTGGCTTGATTACTAATTTTCATCAACCTGGTTCCACCTTAATATTGCTGATAGCTACAATTCTTGGGGACGATTGGAAAAGAGTTTATCAAGAAGCCTTGGCGAATGATTATCGCTTTTTAAGCTACGGAGACAGCAGTTTGCTCTGGATGTAGAAATCAATCACCTGCCATACCAAGTTTTTGAATTCCATCGATAAGCACATGATAATAAGTCCTACCTACTGGAATCAGATCGCCTGCAACTTTTAAATCTTTTGAATTAATAGACTCGATCTCATCAATTCGAACGATATAACTTTTGTGAATCCTCATAAACTCATGAGCTGGTAGTATATCTTCCAGATTTTTTAAAATGTTGCGCACAGAATAAACAGCTTTTCGAGCAAATAAAGTTGTATAGTTTCCATCCGCTTTTAGCCATAGGATATCTGAATATTTGACTTTAACCAAGGAACCCGCGTGACGAATAAAAATCGCATTTTTGATGAGCAACGTATCGTCATTGGACTCTTCATTTACTTTCAGCTGGAATGACTGAGAATTGGAAGGTTTTACTTTGGAAGTTTCAACTCGCTCTTGCATGATTTTACTATTTCAATTTTAACAGGCTGTTTTACGGCATTGTTTTGAAAATGTGCGATTCAAAAAAGTGAAGTGTTCAACTATCCATTGGCCAAGTATTTTTTTTACCTAATTTTAGGAAATCAACTGATGCTTAATGCGCCGCTTTTTAGAGAAATACTTTTTTATTTTGCTCTTTGTTGGGGTTTTCTCCTCTTGTAAGGAAAAAGAAGACCCGGTAAATGGGGAAGTGGATGTGATAATTTCCGGAATAGAACTCCTCGAGCCTTCTAAATTCCCTAGTTCCCGAATTAGCGCAGACAATACTTGGGAGCATGAATATGAACCTAAGCTCAGTTTGACATTTCTAGCATCTTCCGGTGAAAAATTTAATCTAGATATCAATCCGAACAATTTTACTTCACCTTACTCCATCTCTTTACCTAAAGGGAATTAAGAGTTGAC
>JAHEBE010000455.1 GCA_024642365.1 Algoriphagus sp. | reverse complement strand
GGACCTCCCCAGTTTGCTCGGGTATAGAATCCATCCCCATTTCCATTTTCAACGGCAACGCCGATTTTATCCATTTCAGTGACGAGCCCTGTCCAATTAGCAATGCACTGGGCAAGCCAAAAACCATACAGCTTATCGGTGTAAACTGCTCTGGAAATGACTTGATCCGATTCTGCGGGTTTATAATCCTGGTAAATTAGGTTTGGGTCAGAGACTGCGGTTACTTTTTCTGACTCCTTTTGGCAGGATGAGATAGCGAAAAGCAAACAGCAGAATAGGGTGATTTGAAAGTTGAGTTTCATGAGTTTTGCTTTTAGTGGGGAAAACCTAAGTTAAAAAATTCCTAGTAAGCGGTAAAATATCGGTTAAGGATTCCGGCTTTAGGAAATAAACCTTTTTGTTAACTGACAGAAAAAATCACCAATCCTCCAAATAGAAAAGCAAAAGGTGCAATTAGTCGTACCTGTTTAGGTTTTAAAATCCCTGCCCATTTTAAAGAATAAGCATGATGGTATTTTCGAGGGATGAAGTAAAGAACAAAAGAAGTACCTGCCATAAACCAACCAAAAATCTGGAGTACATCAGGGAATCTTGAGTCAGGTGCACTAATAATCAGTGCGAAAGCGGGTATCAAACGAAGGGTGATTTCTGCGTAGTTGATGAAGTTAGTACTTCCGGCTTTCCGTAGTATTGCCAAAGCTTTTTCAGGATTAAAAAGCATCAAAATCCCTGTAGAAATGATAAAGAGACCAAAAAGCAATACAATTAATTTTGCGGCAAAAATCATTTTATTTCTTTTCGTGGTTTTCCACTTTCTTACAAGTAAGCAACCAAAGTGCTAGAAATATCTCTAATACGTCGGAACCTTGGATACTTCGGTCTTCGGTCATCGGTCTTCCAACCAGATAAGCAAAGAATTTAAGGTGATTGGCATCATTGCGGATAATCAGATTTCTTTTTAATGGGAATCACCTCATGCCAAGCTGATTTAGGTCGATCCAAGGGATAGCCATTTTCCAAGCGATATTTTTTTCGAGCATCGGTAAAATCCCACCAATTTTTTGAAATACTTGGATCAGCAGCATAAGCCACAACTAATCTGAATTGATCTTCGACACAGGGGTCAATCCAATATCCTTTTTTTCGCTCATACTCGGAAGTTAACTTTGCCCCGTCTTTTCCCTTTAGTTCCTCCAAAGAAAAATATCCCATGAAAATCAGATCCTCCGCAAATTTAACTCCTATGGATGGGATAGTTTGAAATTCAGCAAGGGCTCGAATCAATTTTATACGTGAAGCATTTGTCTCCAAAATAACTTCCAGCTCATCTGCTGGAGTATCCAAAATTTCGGAAAGCTTAATATTGGATTTACGAAGCTTTTTTAGTTCCTCAGCACTAAGGTTTAATTTAGGGTTGGATTTTTTCTTCATGAGATCACTCAGATTTACATCAATATCCGGCTGCTTGCCCGTCTTTTCGAGATTCAGACGCTCCTGTATAAACTCGGTTTTTAAGATCAATTCCAATTGCCTGATAACCCCCGTAAATACCTACCGCAAAGGAGATGTTGTGACCCATTTTGCGAAGCTCACGGAAAACCTCTGGTTCAAATCCGCTCTCCAGATTCAAGGTTCCACCATTTGTCATCACCGAGCCTGTTGGCTGTGAACTCCCAGAATGCCGCATGCGAGGGGCATCGCCAGCTTCTTGCAGATTCATTCCAAAGTCCACGATATTCATCACAATCTGTGCATGACCTTGTGGCTGCACGGCACCACCCATCAAGCCAAAACTCACATAAGGAGATCCATCTTTAGTAATAAAGGCAGGGATAATCGTGTGGAAAGGCCGCTTACCTGGTTCTAGTGCGTTTGCATGTGTTTTGTCTTTTACATTAAAACTTCCACCACGATTCTGTAGGACGAAACCAAGCCCATCAGGCACCATCCCCGAGGCAAACTCGGAGTAAATACTTTGTATCAACGAAACGATATTCCCTTCTGAATCAGCAACCGTCAGGTAAGTAGTATTTCCCAACTCAATTTCCAACTCACCAGCAGGATAAGTTTGTGCAGCATGATTTGGATTGATTAGTGCGCGCCGCTTGGCAGCATACTCTTTCGAGATCAATTCTTCGACAGGAATCTTATTGAATGCTGGATCGGCATAAAACTTTGCACGATCCTCGTAGGCTA
>JAHEBE010000134.1 GCA_024642365.1 Algoriphagus sp. | reverse complement strand
TACTTGTGATGCCCACCTCCCTGATCTATAACTGGGAACTGGAGGCCAAAAAATTTACGCCGGACTTAAAGATTTTGGTTTATGCCGGAACTCAACGCAATAAAGATCCTTGGAGATTTGGTGACTACGATTTGGTATTGACTTCCTATGGAATTACCCGTTTGGATATTGATGTGCTGAAAGAGTTTTATTTCAACTATATTATTTTAGATGAGTCTCAAGCGATCAAAAATCCATCGAGTAACATCTCTTCGGCGGTAATGCAGTTAAAGAGTAAGCAAAAGCTGATCTTGACGGGTACACCGGTAGAAAATGGAACCATGGACCTTTGGTCTCAAATGAATTTTATCAATCCAGGATTATTGGGAAATCAAAATTCTTTCAAAAAGCAATTCTTGCTTCCGATAGAAAAGCAAGATGACAAAGACAAAGCAGCAAAACTGCATGCGATGATCAAGCCATTTATTTTGCGAAGACTGAAATCTCAGGTTGCTACAGATCTCCCGGAGAAAATCATCAACGTCAAATATTCTGCAATGACTTCTGCTCAAGAGGAGGTTTATGAGGAAGTGAAAAGCTATTACCGCGAAAAAATCATTTCGGACATGCAATCTACGGGAAGGAATAATCAACAGTTTACCCTCCTTCGAGGCTTGACCCAGCTGCGTCAAATCGCAAACCATCCCAAATTGGTTCGTGAAGATTATACAGGAGACTCAGGGAAATTGGAAGATGTGACCTACATGCTCCAATCTACGATTTCGGAAGATCACAAAGTTTTGGTGTTTAGTCAGTTTGTAAGGCATCTCGCCATCGTCAAGGACTATTTGGAAAAAGAAGGAATTCCCTATGCTTACCTAGATGGGGCCACGAAAGATCGGCAAGCCCAAGTCGAATTATTTCAGGAAAATGAGGATATCAAAGTCTTTTTGATTTCGCTGAAAGCCGGAGGAGTAGGATTGAATTTGACTAAAGCAGAATATGTCTTTCTGTTGGATCCTTGGTGGAATCCTGCAGTCGAAGCACAAGCAATTGATCGGGCTCATCGAATAGGGCAACAAAACAAAGTCATTATCTATAAATTCATCAGCAAGGATTCGGTGGAAGAGAAAATCATGGCGCTGCAAAGTAGAAAATTGGCTTTGGCTGGTGAGCTGATTAATACCGAAGAAAGCTTTATGAAGAGTCTGGGACAAGAAGATATCGCGGCACTTTTGAATTAAGATTTCAGAATCAAAAGTGCCACGATTGCCTAGCTTGCCAAAGCTGAGTTAGTCTAGTGTGATTTTAGGAAATACCAATTGGCTTCCGTCCATTTTTGTGATTTGGACTTCCAGAGGTCTAAGTGAGATATACCAATCTAAAAACGCACATTTATTTTCAAAATCTGCGGCCTTGAATCCATTGATTCGTAGAATCTCTTCATTTAGTTCGATCATGGAATCCTGCGATGAAAATCCAACAGGTTTTCCTTTAAGGAAAAATTTTCCTTCTTCAAATGAAATTGCAATTCCATTACTTTTCTCAAATTCTGGTTGCTCTCTAAGTACCAAGGCAATGACAGATTTGGAATTATTAATAATCGTCTTTGAACTCAGGGTTTTAAAGAATTCCAACCCAATTTTGGCTTTGGTATTTTCTTCAAAATCTACTGGAATTTTTGGGAGGTATTTTTGCCCCAATTGAATGCTGTCCATCCAAATTGTTGTCGACGGAAACGAGAAAGACCCAAGTGCCCCGGAAGCATATCGGAAAAATGAGTTTGTAGGACCCTGTTTCTGTTTTTCTGACAGAAAATATTGGACGTTTCTGTTGTCTTCTGGTATATCTAAGACGCCGGTGTATCCAAAATCAATCAGAACTAATCGTTCATAAGCGATATTACTTATTGAGAGGCTTGTGAAAGGCCTCCGATCCATGTATCCAACCTTAAATACTAAATCTGAATCCTGAATAGAAAAAGGCTTTTTTGACACTTTAATAATCTGATTTTCAAAATCAATTTCCCAATTCAATTGACTAATAATATCAGACCCCAAGAGATAAGTATCCTTGCAAAACAAAAGATCCATATCATTGATCAGGCTTGTGACTTTTTTGAATTTAAAGCCGCCGATTTGGATAAGATCACTTCTCCCTAAGTCCACATTAACGCTTTCATTAGAGACATCCAGAATTTTTATAGTTTTCCCAGTGGGACTAATTCGTCCCTTTGACTCGCTATTACTATTCGCCATTCCCAGACTTGTTCCTGTATCAAAAACAAAATCTGTTTCCACGCCATTCATCTGACCTTTGAACACAATCCATCTGTATTCCATGTGAAATGGAAATGCATACTCTGACAGATTATCTTGACCAGATACTTGTGTTAGGGTAATAAAAGAAAGCCAAGTTATTGAGAAAATGAGGGGGGTGATTTTCATAACTTCCCACAAATATGAGAAACTTGATTTGAATAATAATCATCAAATCTTAAACAAATTGAGCTTTAATAATGGACTGCCCTTCTGATTGTTAAATGATAATCTAAGGCAATTCAAAATCATTTTTTTAGGACCGTTTTAAACCGATTTTGGAATCGAATCAGGCCAATTTTTTAGGTCTTAAACCAACTGGAAGATGGATATGATTAATCTGGATCGAAAAAAATATCCAGACAAAACACTAAATTTTTTACAAAGAGGGAGCATCAGGATAAACTTCGGGCAGTTGGAAATAGCCCCCCTTCCAAAGTATAAAACAGAATTCGTCAATTCGAGGAAAAGCTTAAAACTTTCCCTTTTTTTATTCGATTGATAGTCAAGTTTATAAGAATTATAGCCATTTTGGTAGGCATAAATTTTCATGAAATCTTGTGTAAAAACACTGATATTTTTCTAATTTAAATGAAAGAGTACCATTCCAAAAACCTGCGCATGCCTAGAGCCAAATCCGAAAAAGATCGGAAAATCTTTGTGCTGGATACTTCGGTTATCCTTTACGCACACAACTCCATCATGAATTTTGCCGAACATGACGTCGTGATTCCTATCACGGTGCTGGAGGAACTTGATCAGTTCAAAAAAGGTAATGATACCAAGAATTTTGAGGCAAGGGAATTTATTCGTTTACTGGATAAATTGTCTAATGACCACATGATTCATAATTGGACACCTCTTAATGGGAAGACGAAAGGGAACTTTCGTGTACTCATGAATCCAGACAATAAGCTCAATGCTAACGAGATTTTTGGAGAAGAGAAGAATGACCATAAAATCCTAAATGCGGCACTATACCTCAAGCAATTTGAGAAAGATCGTAAAGTAATCCTGGTCAGTAAAGACATCAACCTTCGACTAAAGGCTAAATCCCTTGAAATCCATGCGGAGGATTATGAGACTGGTAAAATCAAGAATATTTCTGAGTTAGAGAATACTGGCAAATATGTATTGGAGAATGTAGACATCAATGCCATCAATTCACTTTATGATCAGGGCTATGTTGAGTCAAAGGCCGTTTTGGGTACCAAGAAGCGAAAAGGCAACGGCTTTTATATTCTTAAATCAGATAAGAATTCCGTACTGTCTTACTACAATTCCCAAGAAAATATTTTGGAGCGTGTAGATAAGCGCTTGGCTTATAACATCAAACCAAAGAATGCCGAGCAAGCATTTGCCATGCATGCCATCATGGATCCAAATATTAAATTGGTTTCTATACAAGGTGTGGCAGGTACAGGTAAAACCTTGCTAGCATTGGCAGGCGCTTTGGAGCAGCGAAGAGAATACAAACAGATTTTTCTAGCCAGACCGATCGTTCCGCTCAGTAATAAAGATATTGGCTACTTACCTGGAGATATCAAGTCCAAACTGAATCCTTACATGGAGCCACTTTGGGATAATTTGAAATTTATCCAAAATCAATACAAAGAGACGGATAAGGAATTCCAAAAGATCACCGAACTAGTGAATCAAGAAAAATTGGTCATCCAGCCTTTGGCCTATATCCGTGGAAGATCACTTTCCAATATTTTCTTTATTGTGGACGAGGCACAAAACCTAACTCCACATGAAATCAAAACGATTATTTCTAGAGCCGGAGATAATACCAAGATTGTGTTTACCGGTGACGTATTCCAAATTGATACGCCTTACTTGGATTCTCAATCCAATGGTTTATCCTATTTGATCGACCGTGTCAAAGACCATCCGCTCTATGCGCATATCAAGCTGGAAAAAGGAGAGCGATCTGAATTGGCCAATCTGGCGAATGAACTGCTCTAAATCCTTTGCTTAATTAAATCAAAAGGCTCCGATTGGAGCCTTTTTACTTTTTTGTGCTTTTTTAAATTATTGAATTTTAACTCTTAAAATTTCTATTTTCTGTAACCTTCTGATTTTTAATAGATTGTTCGAAGCTGAGGAAATGCTGTACGGAACCGTACATATATTTTATGGTAAAATTTATAAAGGCCTGAAAATCAGGTATAAATAATAATGGGGCGCTTTTTGGAATAGGTAGGATAGAAATCTAAACCAACTTATTACTGCCATGACAACTTCATTATTTTCCCAAAAAAATGTTTGTGCTGCATTGGGCTTTGTAATGGCAATGACTATTGTCTTCAAGGCAAACCAAGAAGCAAAACAAAACAGACAGACTGCCCGATTTGAATATGCTAAACCAACTACTACAATCGGAACAGCTTTAGTATTTACTTCTGATGAACAATCGGAATTTCAAAAAAATAAGTCCACTGAGGAAGATATTTTCTGTCTCCAGTGGACCTAAGCTACTCGTAAGGGTTAATTTGGTTGATTGTTTGATTAAGCTAATGAGGCGGATTTTATCCGCCTCTTTCTTTTGTTTAGCTTTCCGTGATGGTGTTTAATTTAGCTAAAAAGCTATTGTAATATTGTCTACCTACTTGGACTACCGCTCCTCCCGTGAGAAAAATCTCCTTGGTATTGAAGCTTTCAATTTGCATTAGGTTGACGATAAATGATTTTTGAACTCTTAGAAAAAGCTGAGAAGGAAGAATTTCTTCTATTTCTTTCATGGATTTCCGGATACTGTAATCCCTATTTTTTGTATAGATCGTGACCATATTTCCATTGGCTTCTACATAATAAAGATCCTTATAGAATACCTTTTCGAATGCATTGTCCGCCTTGATATAAACTGCATCTTCTACCAAAAATGGGCTATCTGTGGTGCTTTTGACAGCAGCAACTTCAGCGCTCGGTTTAGTTCTTTTATTATAAAGGACGATTTCAACGATGGCATGAATGTCATTTGTATTGAATGGCTTTACAATAAAACCTGCTGGATTGATTCGCTTCGCACGCTCGATTATGGTAGGATCAGAGTAAGAAGTAACATACACTAATGGCGCATCAACCATCTGCTTCACAATCTCTCCCAGCTCAATTCCATCCTTGTCTCCCTTTAGTTTGATATCCATAAATATCAAATCGGGCCGATATTTTTTGATGACTTTGATACATTGATTGGCTGAGTTTGCGATGTCAATGTTCACATACCCTAATAATTCAAGGATTTCTTGAATATTTTCTGCGATACTGATGTCGTCTTCGACGATTAAGATCCGCTCTTCTTTCATGTTTGGGCGACTTGATTAAGATTTGAGGCATTTATTGAAAATGAACCCTATTCGAATACCGAATAGGTCCAATTTCAGAATTTTATTTTGAAAATCAAATGCTTTTTTTTGGATATGAAATTATCAGAGGCTCATCATTTCTTTAAATCGAGCAGCTTGTCTTCTGCTGACCTCGATTTTATCTCCACCTCTGAGCGTGACTACCAAGCCTCCATTAAACCAAGGTTCGATTCCCTCTACCCAGCCTAAATTGATGATATGCTTACGGCTCGCTCTAAAAAATGACTTCTCATCCAATCGTTCATCTAGCGCATTTAGCGACTTATGAATCATAGGTTTGAAGTTGTCAAAATAAACCTTGATATAGTTTCCGTCTGATTCAAAAAGTCGAACATTAGATAACTTTACAAACCAGCATCGATCCCCGTCCTTTACAAAAACCTGATCGTCCAGATTTAATTTTTTGGTGTTATAAGTGGATGCTTCAGCTTCGGCTTTCTGCTTTCCATCTATTTTATTTTGAAGCTTAGCGATAGCCTCCTCCAATCGCTTTGGTTCGATTGGTTTTAATAAATAGTCTAATGCGTTTACCTGGAAAGCCTTAAGTGCATATTCGTCGTATGCGGTAGTGAAGATGACATGAGGGACATTGTCCAATTCTTCGAGTAGGTCAAAACCCGTTTTCTCAGGCATTTGAATGTCCAAAAAAATCACATCTGGATTTAACTGATCAATTTTATCTTTTGCATCATCCACATTGACAGCTTCGCCAACTACTTCCACACTTTCCAATTGATTCAAAAGTGTGATCAACTCTTTCCGAGCTAATCGTTCATCATCTATTACAATCGCACGCATAATTATTGTTTTGTTAATTCTAAGATAGCTTTTTGTTTGGGAATCTTTATTTCTGTGATTACAAAATGAGGAGCAGTGTTGAAAATTCTAAAACTTGCCAAGTCCCCATAGATTAATTTCAGCCGCTGGACGGTATTGCTCAGGCCATTTCCTTCGTCTCCTTTGGATTGAAGGCTGGGTGGGCTTTCGAGCCTACCACTATTTTTGACTTGAATATACAAATCATCATTTAAACCTTCCCGGCATTTGATTTCGATTATTCCCCCTTTGACTAGGTTGGAAATACCATGTTTGATAGCATTTTCCACAATGGTCTGAAGCATCATCGGGGGTATTTTGTAGCTATAAGCTTCATCTTCAATTTGATAAACCACCTTAAGTCGCTCTTCAAATCGAATGGATTCGAGTTCCAAATAATCTATTACGGTATTCAATTCCTCGGCAAATTCAATAGTTTGCTTTTTGTCCATCATCAATGAAAAGCGGAGCATGTTTGAAATTCTCGTTATGGCCGATTTGGCCTTGACCGGGTCTTCATCCACCAACGCACGCACACTATTCAATGCATTGAAAATAAAATGTGGATTTAGCTGACTTTTGAGGTGATTTAGTCTGATTTCGTTGATTTTAGCCTCATACTTTAAAGAGGTATTGTAATTATCTAAAAAGTGAAACAAGAAGTACAACAAGAACCACATAATGTAGAACAGGAACGCTTGAAAGAGGTTTGCCAAAATTACCAAAACACGGAAGTCCTCTTGGGGACTTAATGTTCCAAAGGCAATATTGATTAGAATCTGTGCAATGACATTGACAAAACTTATTGCAAGAATTGCGAGCAAGGTTTGGAATAATAGTCGTGGAATCCCAAGCTTAAACCAATTGTAAGTCTTGACCAGGTACCTTAAAAAGTGCGTAGCAATAAGATTAAATACTGCAAGGAGTATGAAGGCCCAGACTTGAACGGCAGAAATCCCACTGTCTAGTGAGGCAAGAAATATAAGTACAAATGCAAAACTACCCCATCCGAATAGCTGCAAGAACCAATATAACTTTTCCTTATTCATGAATTTCAAAGTTAATGAACTCAATCTGATCGGAATTTAGATTTTGATAAGAGGAAAAATGGGTTGATTTAGAAGCCAATCAGGCATTTAGTTCTTGTTTGAGAAATTTGCCTGTATAGCTTTCGGGATGTAAAGCCACCTGTTCTGGCGTCCCTTGAATCACAATATTTCCGCCCTTGTTTCCTCCTTCTGGACCTAAATCCACGATGTAATCTGCCATCTTGATGATGTCTAAGTTGTGCTCAATGATCAGAACAGTATTCCCTTTTTCAACTAACCCTTGTACTACCAACATCAGCAATTCAATATCTTTGAAATGAAGTCCAGTAGTAGGTTCATCCAAGATGTAAAACGTTTTTCCCGTATCTTTTTTGGAAAGTTCCGTAGCCAATTTCACCCGCTGCGCCTCACCCCCAGAAAGGGTTGTCGCGTGTTGACC
>JAHEBE010000133.1:2794-7988 GCA_024642365.1 Algoriphagus sp. | reverse complement strand
GGCCCTGCAGCCATCCCAAGGGAGCCGAATAAGGATTGAATTCCCATTGCTTCACCTCTTTTTTGGAAGGGGACGATATCTGCCACATAAGCTGAGACTCCAGTAGGGGTAAAACCCGCAGAAAAACCATGGGCAAATCGAAGGAATAAAAAGCCACTGACAAAAGTGAGAAGTGGATAAAGCAAACTCACTAGAAAGCAAACCGAAGCACCGAAGATCATCACCGGAATTCGCCCGATTTTATCTGCCAACTTCCCACTAAAAGGTCGGGAAAGCCCTGCGGAAAGGGTGAAAAGAGAAATAATCAAACCCTTATAATCCTCACCTCCTAAGCTACTCAGGTAGTTGGGAAGCTCAGGGATAATCATGTTGAACGAAGAGAAAAATAGAAAGGAGCTCAGACAGAGCAAGAAAAAATTTAAAGTAAAAAAGGAGGGGATGATTCGCATAAGCATTCGAATTAACAAAAAAGCCGGAGAAAATCTCCGGCCCTGATGTTTAATTAGTCTTTATTTGCTTGTTCCTCGCTTTGGGCTAGAAGGTAGGCTTTCATAAATTCATTTAATCCTCCATCCAAGACATGCTGTGTATCAGAAGTTTCGAAGCTTGTCCTGTTGTCCTTTACCAGTTTGTAAGGGTGCAGTACATAGTTTCGGATCTGAGAGCCAAAGTCCACCCGAAGTTTAGATGATTCGATTTTAGCGATTTCAGCATTTCGTTTTTCAAGTTCCATCTGGTACAAGCGTGATTTCAGCATCTGCATCGCCTTTTCTCGGTTGGCTAGCTGAGAGCGCTCAATCTGACAGACCACGACTATCCCTGTGGGTTTGTGCGTCAACTGAACCTTCGTCTCTACTTTGTTCACGTTTTGCCCACCGGCACCACCAGATCGGGAGGTATGGAGTTCCACATCGGCAGGATTGATTTCGATTTCAATCGAGTCGTCTACTTCCGGGTAGGCATATACAGAGGCGAAAGAGGTATGTCTTCTTCCTCCTGAGTCAAATGGAGAAATACGAACCAATCGGTGCACGCCAGTTTCAGATTTCAAAAATCCATAGGCCAAGGGGCCTTCAAACTCAAGCGTACAGGATTTAATTCCCGCTACTTCCCCAGGCTGTACATCCACTTCTCGGACTTTATAGCCATTTTTCTCACCCCACATGATGTACATACGCATCAGGATCGAAGCCCAGTCATTACTTTCTGTTCCTCCGGCTCCTGGGTTGATTTCTAAAACTGCATTGAGCTGATCCTCTTGGGAGGAAAGCATTTTCTTCAGTTCCAATTCTTCCACCGCCAGTTGGGCTTTCTTGAATTCCGTCTTGATCTCTTCTTCCGTTACCTCATCTGCACTGTAGAATTCATACAATACATCAAGATCCTGAATGATTTGATCCAAGTCTTCGTAGGAACTGGTCCAAGCCTTTCGAGCTTGAATTTGTTTCATTGATTTTTCTGCCTCCTCTGGGTCATTCCAGAAGTCAGGCTGTGCCGAAATGGCCTCTAGGTCTTCGATTTCTACTTTCTTACGATCGTAGTCAAAGATACCTCCTCAAAGCCGATGTGCGGGCTTTCAAGTCTTTCAGTTGTTCTGAAGTCATCTGTCTAGGTTAAAATTTAAGCTGCAAAAGTCTGAAAAAAAATCTGGATATGCTATCCAGATTCGTTAATCCATGCGCATTTGAATGATTTGAATCTTATTTCGTCCTTCGTTTTTGAATGTTTTATAGCGTAGGGGAAGCAGGGCAATTCCTGTCCCAATTAAAGCGGCAGAGATCATTCCCACTCCAGGATCGACCGATAATTGCTCAGTTTGATAAATGCTATTGATGGATTCGACAGAGATTAAAATCACTCCCGCTCCCAAAAAAAGTGCACTCATGTTTTTTAAAGTCCGGTTTCGGGGATCTTTGTTGCGAATGTCAATGGCTTTGATATTGTCTATGCGAAGGATATTTTCGGTGAGGTAAACAAATTCTTTGTCCAAACTCACGATTTGATCGGTGATGAAATAATCCAGTTTATCACTTAGATAAGTAATCTCCTCACCTGGATAAAAGCGTATTTGTGATTTTTGGTTTGTTCCTCGCTTTAGTAGTAAAAAATCCTTGGACTGGCCGAAAGATTCATTTCCAGACAAAATTCCCAAAAGAAAAATTGCGGACAGCCACATAAACCGACTCGATTTTTTTGAGGGATTTAAAAGATTTGTCATTACTAGCTTGGCTTGTTGCATTCGGTTTTGGCTAACACAAAGTGAAAATAGCAATTTGAATCAGTTAATGAAAAAGAATAGTTCGAAAGGACATGGACTAAAGGTTAAACAAAAGGAAGTCGGTTTGTGATTTGGATTCACATAAAAAAAGCGAGAAAATTTTCTCGCTTAACTGAATTAGATTTTGATCACCCAATCGTGACTGTCCTCAATTTCACCATATTTTATTCCATCCAACTCCGCCAAGACGCGGTAAGAAAATGAATCGGCATCCTTTTGAGGCAGGATGTAATCCACTCCATTGATGTTTATTCGCTCGATATGGGCGATTGTGGCCGCTGTACCCGTTCCAAAAGCTTCTTCCAAGGTTCCTTCTTTCAAAGCAGTTTCCAATTCACTAACAGTCAAAAATCGCTCTACTAATGGCTCGTCCCAATCTTTAGCCAATTGGATCACTGAATCACGTGTGATTCCTTTTAGAATGGTTCCTGTGTTTGTGGGAGCGGTGATGATTTGACCGTCTATTTTGAACATGACATTCATAGTTCCGCTTTCCTCGATGGTCGTATGGCTTTTACCGTCAGTCCAAAGCAATTGATCATATCCTGCTTTCTGTGCGAGCAGGGCAGGATAAAGAGAGGCTGCATAATTACCGGAAGTTTTCGCCGCACCAGTTCCACCGGCTACAGCTCGTGTGAATTTGGTTTCTACTTTTACGCTGACCGGTTTGCTGTAATAATTTCCTACAGGACAAGTGAAAATAATAAACTTGAATGTTTCAGAAGGCTTCACTCCAATGTAATCATCTGTAGCAAACATAAAAGGACGAACATACAATGAGGCGCCTTTTGTAGTAGGTACCCATGCTCTATCCAAATCCAAAAGTGCTGTCAATCCATCCATGAATACTTCTTGAGGAAGCTGGGGCATGCACATACGGTCTGCAGACTCATTCAGTCTTTTCCAATTGGCATCTCCTCGGAAAACAATCACTTCTCCTGCCTCATTTTTATAGGCTTTCATTCCTTCAAATATGGACTGCCCATAGTGAAGAGTTGCATTTGCAGGGCTTAAAGCAAGTGGTGCATAAGGCTCAATTCGTAAATCAGACCATTCGCCATTTTTGTAATCTGCCACAAACATGTGGTCACTGACTGTCTTTCCAAAAACAAGGTTTGAAAAATCGGTTTCGGCTAATTTGGAATGGGCCGTTTTGGAAACTGGAAAATCGAGTGTGGTCTTCATAAAATTAGTATTTACTGGCAAAGGCCGCCAGAGTGTTGTTTTTTATATTCTGGGTTTCCAGGTTACTTCTTCTACATTCAGTTCTTGAGCCATTAATCGACCCAACACAAAAAGGTAGTCAGATAATCTGTTGATGTATTGAATTACCAATTCAGAAACAGGCTCGAAGGAGGCTAATTCAACGGCTATGCGTTCGGTGCGTCGGCAAACTGTACGAGCGATATGACAAAATGAAACAGCAGTATGTCCACCTGGTAAAATAAAAGCGGTCAAGGGCTGAAGTAAAAGCTCCATTTGATCCATCTCATTTTCCAAAAGTGCGACATCACTCAGTTTCAAATCAGGCTTTTTCACCTTGTCTTTTCCTGGTACAGTCGCTAAGTCAGCGCCAATAGTAAAAAGGCGATCTTGAATTTCTTTCAAAATAGCAGATCGGCTTTTATTCACAGGCTGATCGCGTAATAGCCCAATGTAGGAGTTCAATTCATCCACTGTGCCGTAAGCGTCAATTCGTAAATCTGACTTGGGTACACGGGTGCCACCTAGTAGTGATGTGATTCCTTGATCGCCTGTCTTGGTGTAAATTTTCATTGTTTGATTCCTAAACCTATGGACAAAAATAAGAATCTATTTCAATTAAATGACCAATTAGGCGTGTTGTATCACTCCCCGTGTAGGACTAGGGTTGATGGTATCTGTCTCCACTAAGCCATCACGTAATCGTACGATTCGATGTGCATAATGTGCAATATCATCTTCGTGAGTTACCATGATGATGGTGTTTCCTTTGGAATGTAATTCATGAAAAAGCTCCATGATGTCATAGGAAGTTTTGGAATCCAAGTTTCCAGTTGGCTCATCTGCCAGGATAATACTTGGATCGTTCACCAATGCTCTTGCAATAGCCACTCGCTGTCGTTGACCACCAGAGAGTTCATTTGGACGGTGTTTAGTTCGATCTCCTAGGCCGACATTGGAAAGCGCTTGGAAGGCGCGTTCTTCGCGATCTGCTTTGCTAAATCCTGCGTAAACGAGTGGCAAGGCCACATTTTCTAAACAGCTAGCTCTAGGCAAAAGGTTAAAAGTTTGGAATACGAAGCCTATTTCTTTGTTTCTGATCTCAGCCAATTCATTTTCTGTCATGTGAGATACATCTTTATTATTCAGGATATAGCTTCCGGAAGTTGGTGTATCCAAGCAACCAATAATGTTCATCAACGTGGATTTACCTGAACCAGAAGGTCCCATGAAAGCCACATATTCACCACGATCCACATTGATTGTAATCGATTTCAGGGCTTCAATGACTTCAAAGCCCATTTTATAGGTTTTATTGATCTCGTGTGTTTCAATGATTTTGCTCATGGTGGTAAATTTTTGGATAAGTTAGTGGTTTAGTGTTATTCAGTCCCAAGGACCTGACTCAAATTACGTGAAAGGTTTCTAATTGTTCCTTTTTTGAATTTCTAGGATTTCATCTGGACTAAGCCATTCCTGAAGTTGAAGAAACGATTCATTTGCATAATTATCAAGTCCAATAGCTTTCGCGGCTTTCATTTTTTCTATCCAAAGGATTGGATCTCGATTAAATTCAGTGGCTGAATTCAGCAGTTCATATTTCTCCAAAGGGTCTTTGCTGATCAGTGCTGCACTGAGAATCAGAGGCGAGTAATATGGATTTGCAGTTAATTCATCTCCCATTCCCAGCCAATCCATTAGTGATTTGACTGA
>JAHEBE010000133.1:0-2694 GCA_024642365.1 Algoriphagus sp. | reverse complement strand
AGTAGAATTTCATCTTTCTCAGCGGAAGAATTTAAAAGCTCAACTGCCTCTTTTCGCTTATTAATTTTAGTGTAAAAAAGTGCAAGGTTGGTTTTGAGTTTGGGATGATTGGGGAAATAGGTCAATCCTCTTTCCAAATAATACACCGATTCAAAAATGTTATTTTCTTCATGGAGTCGATCACTCAGAAGGAGAATATTGTCCACTTGAGGAGCCTCAGCAAAGCTTTCTTCCAAATGTTGTTTGGCTAAGGATGGTTGCTTTAATTCCAAAAGTAATTGGGCAGTTGCATGTTTGGCTTTTGGGTTTTTGCGATAGCGAAGCCAAGCATTTTCGTAGATGATACTTGCTTCCAGCTTTTGACCTGATTGGTAATAATAATCTGCCAGAATATTTGAGGTCATTGCATTAGCCTGTACACTGATAATAGCATCTGAATAGGTAATCAAAACCAGCATCGTGATCAATCCTCCTATCCTAAGATGGTAATATGGGAGTGATCGAGGTTTGTATAAGATTTTGTCCACTGCTTTTCCAGAATCCATTATTCCTAGAAAATTTGAAACCAGGTAAACGATAAAAAATAGGGAAAATCCCAATTGTGTATAAGTGATTAAATGCTTCAGAAGCTCTTCCCCAGGCACATTTCCAGCAATTTTTAATTTCCATACCAGCCAAAGTACCAAGGCAAAACCGATCAAATGAAGTGATTTAATTGCATCTGAATCTGACACCAAATCATCACTTTGTTCCAATTTTGCTTGAATAGATATCCATCCGAAAATCCCCATTGGGATTAGTAAATAGAGCGGTGAAAAAGTAGGGAATGGAAGGGATGTTTCGCCTGTTAGACCAAGGAAAATGAAAAACAACCCAATCATATAAAGTGTAGCGATACTTAGGAATTGTATCGAAACTTTGAGGGTGGTGGATTGATTTGCTCGAGCAATAATTAAATAAAGTCCGGAAAGAATCGAGTGACCGTTCCAGAAAACCCAAGCTAAAGCCAGACAAAACCCAATAAGTAGCGAATGCTCAGCAAGGTAAAGGGCAGGTTCTGAAAGATTACTTAATCCTATGATAGCCCAAAAGCTTCCTGAAATCCCCAAAATGACAATAAGCCATTTTAAAAAAAATGGAAGATAATGCCCCCAGATATGGAGGGCTATCAATGGGAATAGTGTTCCACAAAGTGCAATAATCAAAGGGTAGTTTGCCGAAACTCCACCAATATTTAATCCATTGAAATCGCTGAAAGTGAGCAAAATAATCCAAGCTACTCCTCCAATAATGAAGAAGTGTTTTTTGAAGCCACTGAGATAAGTCAGAAACAAACTGCTCACAAAAGCGACTAAAATTCCAAATGCGTAAGTTTCCTTTAAGTGAAAACTTGGCGGAAGGGCTTTATATTCTTGAAATATTAGAAAGTTGTCGACATTGATCGGGTAGGAGATAGGACCAATCTGAACCAAGTCGAATGGAACTGAAATACGTTCTGAGAATAATCCGCTGGAAATATTTTGATAAGGGAATGGATCAAAAAGAACATAATACCCAGCAAAAAACCCTCCCAAAATTATGAATAGGAGGGCAAGTAAATAGATGAAATTAGAGGGTAAAGTCGCTTGAAATCTGCTCATTATTCTAAAACCTTTGGAACTCGGAAATAAACTTCATCATGCGCTGGGGCATTTTTCAATCCATCTGCCTGAGAAAGTTGATTGGCCACTTTATCTTCTCGCATGTCATTGATTTCAGAGGACATGGTTGTAAGGGGTTCGGTACCGGAAGTATCGATTTCATCGAGTTTTTCAACCCAGTCCAAAATCTGACTCATGTCTTTGGCGATCTTTTCAGCACCTTTTTCGTCAAATTCCAATCGAGCCAAATGCGCAATTTTCTTTATGGAGTCCTTATCTATTTTCATGGAGCAGATTGTCTTTAACCAGTTGGTCTTGAATTATTTGAAAACATTTCTCTTTCAAGCTTTCCTCTGATTCGTTTTGACTTGGGAGAATTGGTTGATGAATATGCATCTTAGCTTTGCGCCAATGCAAGATCAATTTCCCGTCATCAGGCAAAATTAGGTGATTATGGGATAAAGTGACAGGGATAATTGGGATTTGTTTTTCCAAGGCCAGGCGAAAAGCTCCATTTTTAAAGGGAACCATTCTAGGTGGAGTAGTGGTGTAAATACCACCCTCTGGGAAAATAATGATTCCACTTCCTTGCCCTAATGCCTCATCTGCTCTTCGCATAGTCTCAGCTCGACTTTTTAAGCGTTCACGATCCACTGCGATGTGTAAACTTTTGAAATAATACCCAAAGAGCGGAGCTTTTCGGATCGAAGCTTTCCCTACAAAAAGAACATCTCCAGGTATAAAACCCATCATAGGGATATCCAGATAGCTGAAATGATTGGCTAAGAAAATGTAGCCTTTGCCTTTCTCAAGGGGCGCCTCTTGCTTAATATCTACAGGTAAAAAGATCAAGTTGAAATATGCTCGTGCCCAGTAGCGATTTATTTTTCTACCAAATTTTTTAAAGCCTGGAATCCAAATGCAAAGCAATAGAAATGGAAAGATGACAATAAAAGTGAGCGCGAATAATGTGCCTGCATAAATTGTATAGCAGATTTGAAAGAACTTATTCATGATTGACCATATGATTTGCCGTATTTGTGAAATAGTGAAG
>JAHEBE010000454.1 GCA_024642365.1 Algoriphagus sp. | reverse complement strand
CCAAGTTTGGAAAGAGGCAAAAAGGCTGTGATCTCTAAAAAAATTGGCTCCAAAACCAAAACGATGATTTATTCGAAATCTGGAGGGGTAGTCAACTTAGATACTCCTTTGAAAAAGCAGCGACAGTTGGTTTTGAATGATGAGGAAATCGAGATTTTGGGAAGATGGTCAGTTCAAATTGAAAAGCACTATGGCTTGCCAATGGATATCGAATGGGCAAAAGATGGGAAAACTGGTGAACTCTTTATAGTACAAGCCCGACCGGAAACCATCCATGCTGAAAAGGATCCTTATATACTTAATGAATATAGTCTAACCGGTAAAAGTGAGCTTCGATGCTCAGGATATGCCATTGGTTCTGGAATCAGGTCTGGTAAAGTGAAGATTATTTTATCCCCTGAGGAAGCTGATTTGTTGGAAGAAGGTGAAATTCTAGTAACCGAAATCACCAACCCGGATTGGGATCCAATAATGAAAAAGGCCGGCGCGATTATTACATCGAAAGGTGGGCGAACCAGCCATGCTGCAATAGTGGCTCGTGAAGTTGGGGCTTTGGCAATCGTTGGTGTAGAGGGCGCTTTAGATATTCTTAAAAATGGAGATTTGGTAACCATCGATAACTCTTCCGGCAAAATAGGAAAAGTATATGAAGGCAAATTGAAATGGAAAACCAAGTCCCATGATTTTCATGGTTTGGAGCTTCCAAAGGTGAAACCAATGTTCATCTTGGCAGATCCAGACAAGGCTTTCAATCTTTCTTTTTTTCCAAATCAAGGGGTTGGATTGATGCGAATGGAATTTGTAATCAATAACAGTATTCGAATCCATCCTATGGCTTTGGTGCATTTCGACAAATTGAAAAATAAGGAAGAAAAAGCTCAAATCGCAGATTTGTGTTTCGGCTATGCAGCTAAGGAGGACTATTTTGTAGACAAACTTGCCCAAGCTATCGCAACGATTTCGGCAGCATTTTATCCGAAAGATGTCATCTTAAGAATGAGCGATTTCAAAACCAATGAATATGCAAATCTATTAGGAGGTCATCAGTTCGAAAAAGAGGAAGAAAATCCCATGCTGGGATTCAGAGGTGCATCCAGGTATTACCATGAGCGCTATAAAGAAGGATTCGAATTAGAATGTGCTGCTGTTCGAAGGGTTCGTGAGGATATGGGACTAGAAAATCTAAAACTCATGATTCCATTTTGCAGGACGCCAGCAGAAGGTCAAAAAGTAATTGAAATTTTAGAAAACCAAGGACTTAAGCAAGGCCAAAACGGATTGGAAGTTTATGTGATGGCCGAGATCCCATCCAATGTGATCTTAGCCAAAGAGTTTGCTCAAATTTTTGATGGCTTTTCCATTGGTTCCAACGATCTGACTCAACTTACCCTTGGCGTGGATCGAGATTCAGAAGTCCTGACCTCACTATTTGATGAAAGTAATCCAGCTGTCAAGTGGATGATTTCGGAAGTGATCCGCGTGGCAAAAGAAAATGGTAAGAAAATTGGCCTTTGTGGTCAAGCCCCAAGTGACAATCCTGCCTTTGCACAATTTCTTGTTTCGCAAGGAATAGATAGCATCTCATTTAATGCGGATGCGATTTTAAAAGGCATAGAAAACATGATAGAAGCTGAAAAACCAAAAAAAAATGAAAAAACTAGAAAATAAAACCGCAATTATTACCGGAGCTGGCTCAGGAATGGGGAAGGCTATTGCTAGATTATTTGCTTTAAATGGGGCAAAAGTAGTCGCAGTAGATATAAATGCTCAGGATGCAGCAGATGTAGCAGAGATGATCCGTTTGGAAGGGGGACATGCCATCGGTCTGAAATGTGACCTGGCAGACGAGAAACAGGTTATAAAAATGGTTCATGCTGCCGCAAAAGAATTCGGATCGCTGGATATTTTAGTCAACAATGCAGGAATCATGGATAACTTCACTCCATTGGATAAGGTAAGTGATGAGCTTTGGAAAAATGTGATGGGCGTAAATGTCAATGGTCCTTTTTACACCTCACGTGAAGTCATTGGCAGCATGCTGAAACAAGGGAAAGGTGTGATGATCCATATTTCATCGGTAGGAGGAACTCATGGCGCCAGGGCTGGTTTGGCTTATACTACCTCCAAACATGCCTTGATTGGGATGAGCAAAAACATTGGGTTTATGTATGCCAAAAAAGGAATTCGAAGCAATGTGATTGCAC